>NZ_JBFTLQ010000071.1:0-40810 GCF_056396525.1 Cupriavidus sp. 05T41 | reverse complement strand
GTCTTTCTTTCTTCGCCAACTTCACTGGCGTTGCATGGCGGCCTCGACTCATCCCGCCATGATATCCGAGGCGATT
Organism: Cupriavidus sp. 05T41; assembly: GCF_056396525.1. Lineage (NCBI taxonomy): Bacteria > Pseudomonadati > Pseudomonadota > Betaproteobacteria > Burkholderiales > Burkholderiaceae > Cupriavidus > Cupriavidus sp. 05T41. The sequence goes on along the minus strand of NZ_JBFTLQ010000071.1, from coordinate 40,734 downwards.
ATTTATTCAAGCTATTTACGGGATGTTGTACTAGGTCCCATCGGCGGCATGAATTGTTCTGCAGCCCTAGCTTTTACGTCGCCCTCGAATCGCGGCCTCTGAAACAATGGATTGGCACGATCGTTCGTCCACCGGATATTTCGCTTCGGTAAGATGCAGGCCCCACACTCCGGTATCGAGGCGTTCTTTCCCGAAAGGGGCGATTCCGATGATGGCCGGCATCTCGCCGTCATTTCGCCCGGCAACTTGTGAAAATGTCCCCAAAGGCGATTGAGCCTCTAACGAGCGGCCATTTCTGGGCCACGCCCCGCGCACCCTTTCCACTAGACGGTCCGAATGGACATGATGGGGTCTTCCCTGGGGCCCGCTGTGTGAGCGACGGCAAATGGGTCACGTTCTAGGCTGAGGGAGGGGGGGGATGTCAAACCGCGTGCTCGCATCAACCACCTTTCGATACTTTGGCGCTGCTTCACTCTGCGGCAGTGCCGCATATATCTGACTTGATGCCGGCGACGAAGACGTTTATTGTGTCCGTTCGGCGCGCGCTCCCAGCGCACCGAACGCTCCTCGCACCGATACGCACCCACTGCCGTCGCCACCATCCACTGTGGAATCGAGCTCGGGGCAGCAGTCGTAGTTCGTTTTTCCAGCCACKACAAAGGAGGCCGATATGCTAAGCCCGCATGAAATCGCCGCGCTGCTGCTGCTTGGCGACACGCAGGAGATCGACGACCTCGAGCCCGAGCAATTGGACACCTTATTGGCTCACAAGCTGGTCACGTTGGAGCGTGGTCATGATAGCGGCGATGCCTACCCCCGCCTGACAAGTCAGGGGCATTACATGCTTGAAGCCGTGCGCCGCATTCGGTAATGCGTCCGTCAGCTTGTGCCGAAGGCCAAGCGGAGCGCGCTTGGCACTTTCCGGCCTGGCAAACGCCGCCCTCCCGATTGCGACGCCCGACGCGCTTCCTATCGATGAAGTAGCGTGAGAGCGTGCCGGCAGACGTTCTCGGCGGTAAAGCCGTATTCGCGCAGCATCACCTCACCGGGCGTCGACGCACCGAAACGATCTACCGCCAGCACGTCGCCACCCTCGCCGATAGTCGAGGCACACCCGCTCTGCCGTGGAAGACAGGCCACGAAGCCTCGCTGCAAGTGACTCTCCGGCCGGCTACCGCCTGATTTCGCTCCAATAGTACKGCTACCCCACATAGACAACGGACAACGCCACAGGGAATTCCTCGAATTTTGCACCGTCAGGCTCATGCCACGCCTTGCGCAAGGGGCCGGCGGCTTCCTACCATGAACTTCAGGTGCCAAGGTTGCCAAAAGTGGAGTGCGTCATGAGTGAGGACACAGTCGTTACCGTTACCGTGCAGGATAATGGGCCCTTGCGTATCAAGGGCCCTGTCAAGATCGTGACTCCGACAGGCGAGCCATTCGTCTTCGAGGGCGAGCAGGTTTGGCTGTGCCGCTGCGGGCATTCCGAGAACAAACCGTTTTGCGACGGTTCGCACAAGCGCGTCGGGTTCTCCAGCATGCCGAGACCGAAGCCAGAGTAAGGTTTGGCAGTTGTCAGTGCTCTACTGTCGGCCGGCTCGATTGCGATGCGACGTCGGCGGATCTGGCGAATGCGAATGTCTCGTCCGCCGGCGATAGCATCAGAACCTCCAGAAGAGGAACTGTCGATGCCGTGGCTTATGAACCGTGCGAGGAGGCCGGGTCTCGGGGCCGAGCTGCGCATCCGGATCGATCACTCGCGCGCGCAGCGCCATGTCGTAGAACGCGCCCACCATCGGCAGGGCGCTGTGCGCGCCMTCGCCCCAATAGTTTCCGAGCGTCACACGTCCATCGTCGAAACCCACCCACGCGCCCGCGACCAGTTGCGGATGCATCAGGATGAACCAGCTATCMGCGTTGTCCTGCGTCGTGCCCGTCTTGCCGGCMACGTCGGCGCGAATCCTGAAGCGCGTCCGGATGTCCGCGCCGGTGCCCCGGCTAACGACATCGCGCATCACGTCGACTAGCGTTTGCGCTGAACCGGCTGGCAGCGCCTGTTCCGGCGATGTGCTCGCGAATGTGGCGAGCACTTTGTGGTCGTGATCCTCGATGCGCGTGACCATGCGCGGTTCGATATAGGCACCGCGGTTCGCGATCGTGCTGTACGCCGACACCATTTCCTTGAGCGTGACCGGGCTCGTGCCGAGCGCGAGCGACGGCACCGCTTCGAGCGGACTTGTGCGCACACCCATCGCGTGCGCTAGCCGTGCGACCTTCTCGGGCCGTTCCTTTTGCATGAGCTGAGCGGTGACGCGGTTGCGCGAATACACAAGCGCGTCGCGCAGCGTCATCGGCCGGCCGGTGGGCGGTTCCGCGTCGGTAGGCCGCCAGATCGCATCGCCGGTCAGCGCAATGGCGACGTCCCGGTCTACGATCGTATCGCTCGGCCGCGCGCCGTCCGCGAAGGCCGCGCCGTAGACGAACGGCTTGAACGTGGAACCCGGCTGACGCCGGGCCTGCTGCACGTGATCGAACAGTTCGTCACTGAAGTCGCGGCTGCCGACCCATGCCTTGATATCGCCGTTGCGCGGATCGATCGCGACAAAACCCGCCTGGATCTGCGTCTTGCTCCGGCAGAGCGCACGGACGAACGTGGGGTTCGTTMCAAGCTTCGCGAGCGCGGTCTGATCCGATTGACCAGCATCGCGCGCGGCGCGGTAGTCGGGCGTCTGCCGGATGAATGCCCGGAACAGGTCGCTGCCCGGCCGGCAGCCCGTGCGTTCGTTCCATGCGCCGTTCGCGATCCATTGCAACTGGTTCGTCTGCCAGTCCATCGCCTGCGCTGCCATGGTCTGCAGACGCGAATCGATCGTCGTGCGCACGACCAGCCCGTCGGCATAGATGTTGTAGCCGTTGCGATCGGCCCAGGCGCTCAGCCACTTGCGCAATTGCGCCGAAAAATGCGGCGCGGCGCCCGGCGGCGCAGTCTGCAACTCGAAATTGACGTTGAGCGGTTGTCGCTTCAACCAAGTGTAGGCATCGGGCTTGAGCTTCCCGTACTTGTTCATCTGCCCGAGCACCGTGTTCCGCCGCTGCAATGCACGCTCGGGATTGAGCACAGGGTTGTAAGTGCTGTTGGCCTTGAGCATGCCGACGAGCGTTGCGCTTTCAAGAACGTTGAGCTGGCTGGCCGATTTGCCGAAGTAGGTGCGTGCGGCCATTTCCACGCCGTAGGCGTTGTACAGGAACGGCACCGTGTTCAGGTACGTCTCGAGGATCTGATCCTTGCTGTACACGGCTTCGATCTTGAAGGCCGTGATGGCTTCCCTGAGCTTGCGCGTGAGGGTTGGTGCGCGGCCGATCTCGTCGGGATACAGGTTGCGCGCCAGCTGCTGCGTAATCGTCGAGCCACCTTGCCGGTCGCCGGAGAACGTATGCAGCGCGGCCGACGCGGTGCGCTTCCAGTCGATGCCAGGATGMTCGTAGAAGCGGCGGTCTTCGGTCGCGATCAACGCGTCTACCATGTACGGCGAGATCTGCTTGAGCGGCACCCACTTGCGGTTGACCGGCTTGAACTCGTCGAGCAGTTTGCCGTCGGCCGACACGATCAACGCTGGCCGATCGACCCGGGCTTTGCGGATGTCKTTGATGCTGGGCGTAAACGGCACGAGCGCAAGCCCATACAGCACGAAGAGCGCCGGCAATGCGGCGAGCATCAGCGCGATGCCGCGTCGCGTGGGGTGGCGAAGGCGGCGCAGCGCGCTGTTGAAAACGMGTCTGGTTCTCGTGCTGCCGGCGGCTGCCAGCGGTTGGACGCGGGCGAGCCACCGTGCGCAATGCTCACGAAACAACGATGCATATCGGCGATTCACGGTGGGGGGGCGCTGGCGGAAAGAGCGGGATCGTACCAAAGCGCAAGGACGCTTCTGTMGTCAAAGCGGGGTGCGGCACGCGGAACTGACAAACAATTACAATTGTTTCGTGTGGGCAACGTTCGCCATGGCAGAGGAAGCAGCGATCACCAACCTTGAACTGAATGAACGCTCGCCCCCATGCTGGACAGATGCCGCACCTCGATATCCGGATTCGCCGTCAGCAGTTCCTGCACGACATCTTCGTTTGCGCCGTAGAAGATACGTTAGCTTGCGCGGAAGTGCCTTGCATGGCGCTTTTAAAGGAGCGCTGCTCTTTAAGGAAAATTGTTACCGTCGCCCTGCATCGCATAGCCGGCGGGCGACCAGCGGGAGCAAATTTGTACAGACCGAAGGGAACACTTTAAGTGGCGCGTGCGATCTGTGTTCTGTAAGGCAGCTTGGAGTAAACAGGCCGATCGGTGACGCTCCCGTTAGCCGACGGGATGCAAATCGACGCGTAGCGGCATTCAGAGGCCGAACCAGTTCGCCAGCCGCAAACCAGCCAACTCCGCAAAATCCTTCGTATTACGCGTCACCAGGGTTAGCCCGTGCGCTATCGCAACCGATGCAATCTGCCCATCCACGAATGGCAATGTGAATCCAGCCCGCTCGCGCGACTGGCGCAGCTCTGCGTGGATCCGCGCTGCGGCAGCGTCATAAGGCAAGACTGGCAAAGTGCCCACGACATCTTGCACAAAACGGCCAATAGCGTCCTTCCGTTGGTCATCCGGCATGCGCAACCAACCAAAACGGAGCTCGTGCCAGACCGGGGCTGAAATGGCTAGCTCCCCCTCGTAGCGGGCCAAATTTTCCATTACCGCGACGTCTGGTCTCGGCCGCATGGCCTCTGAAACAATGTTGATGTCCAGCAACCAGCTCACGGCGCTCACCATGAGAATTCTCTTCCCCCATCGGGTTGACGTAATTGCGCGAAGGGATCGGTCTCATCCTCCCCTGTCACATGTCTTTGGCGCCACTCGGTCAAACGCGCAGAAAAGCCAGAGGAAGACCCAACCAGCTGCCGATATTGTGACCACGACATCAAGACGCCGGCAGCCTGCCCGCGCCGGGAGATCACCAGGGGCTCTTGTGCCACTTCCACTCCGCGGAGCGCATCGGCGAGATGCGCTCTTGCCTCAGAGAACGGGATAGTCTGCATGGAAAGGTGCTCCTTGCTTGATGTGTACATTTCAATTGTACATTAGGAGAGGGAATCAAGCAGAAGTTCCAAGTMAAGGCGCGCCCCTTGTTTCCGCGACACCGAGGGCGGGGATTCGGAACGGCACCTGGATCAGTTCTCGAGATCATTCCGGGCATAGCTGACGGGGTTGGAGCTGGGCTACGAGTTGCAGGCATGGCGGGATTGACTGTGTTCGAACCGCCGATCGAAATCCCCGGCTTTACCCAGAACCGCCGCCTGGCACGAACGCACGCATCGCGACGCTGCGCATCGTTGGCTGCGAGACCTGCTGTTCGAGACCAGCGCCGATACTCGGGGTCATGCACGAGCTGGCGCGTAGCGCCACTCAGGGCCCCGTGAACAACTACACCACGCCGGTCATATTCTGGTTACCCAGCCCCTTCTGGCCATACGCGAGCGCGGCGCGCATGGCCTGCACGGCCTCCGCATGCTGCCCCGCGCTATGCAGGGCGAGCGCCAGCATCACTGGAATCTGGACGGACAGGTACTGCATACCCGCCGCACGCAACTCCGCTTGGACACCCTGCAGGAAGGGCATGGCTCGCGTTCGCGGCGGCGCCAGCTTCTTGCGCCTACATTGCCGAAGACCTGGACTGGACTACCCCCCCCACTTAGGGAGGATCCTTGCCAACGCCGCAACGATACGCGGATCATTGCGTTGGCGATGCTTGTTTCTTCAAGCTGACGACGAATCTCGCCTTCCCACAAGCAACGACTCGCGAAGGGAATCGCAGGCCTGAGAGTGACACGTGTAGTTCCAAGCATTCGTGCCTGCCCTCGATTTCCGTCTCAGTGATGCCGAAATCGCTGACCTAGCCACCTTCATCCGGAGCGCCTGGGGAAACCGCGGCGCGCAGGTGGAGGGCAATCGCGTTACTCGACTCCGCCGCGAACTGCGGGCCGAGACTGGCCCGGCAGGCGCGAGATGAATTCAACCAAGGAGCCTGCCATGTCGACAATCTCAAGACGTTCCTTCGTCCAGTCCATCGGTGCAGCAACACTCGCGCCGGGCGTATTGCTCGCCTCGTCCGAGGCTGAGGCTGCGGCCGAAAGCGCCGCACCGCCCCAGGGGGGCGGTGCGAACTACGCCGATTACAAGCATATCCAGGTCACCCAGGACCGCGGCGTCGCCACCGTTACGTTGAACTACCCGCCGTTCAACCTGCTCGACGAGGTCCTGTCGGAGGAGTTCGACGGGCTGACCCGACAACTGGAACAGGATGCGAGCGTACGCGTCGTCATCCTGCAGAGCGCCGTGCCGAAGTTCTTTATCGCGCACTCAGGCCTGCACCGTGTCGGCTCGGCGCCGAAGACGACTTCGAATACACGCACCTTCCGCCTGACCCAGATGCTTGGCGAGCGCCTGCGCAACATGCCCAAGGCTGTGATCGCCAAGGTCGAAGGCATCGCCCGTGGCGGCGGCTGCGAGATCGCGCTAGCCGCGGACATGTGTTTCGCCGCGACCGGCAAGGCTGTGTTCGGCCAACCGGAAGTCGTCTGCGGACTMGTCCCTGGCGGCGGCAATACACAGCGCCTGCCGCGGCGCATGGGGCGCGCACGCGCCCTCGAGGTGCTGCTGGTCGGCGGAGACTTCTCGGCGGAACTGGCCGACCACTACGGCTATATCAATCGTGCACTGCCGGCCGGGGAACTGGGGCCATTCGTGGACAAGCTCGCACGCCGCATTGCGACCTTCCMCCCGACCACGATCGCCCACCTGAAAAAGGCCGTGGACATGGGGTCGGACACCTCCTTCTCCGAAGGGTTGTTGGTAGAAGCGCACGAGGCCGATCTTTGCGTAGCCAACGAAGCGATACAGGCGCGCGTGAAGGCGATACTAAAAGCCGGCGCCGAGACCTACGAAGGCGAACTCCACTTCCCCGAACTCTCCGCGAAGCTGCCGCCCGCCGATTAAGCGATCGACCTGCCTCCGAACGGTGGCTGCCGGTGCAAAAGCCGGTAAAAACCAAGCTCCAAAACCCGTTATTCTTTCAGAAGGAAGCCCATCATGACGTCCCAGACCGACAGCAAGCAGCCGACGCCTGATCCAGCCGAGCGCAAGGCGTTCTTTCCCTCCCCTTACTCACTCGCACAATTCACATCGCCAAAGTCTGATCTCTCCGATGCCGACTATCCGGACGCTTATCAGGGCGGCCGCTGGAAAGTACTGCTAGTCGCCGCRGATGAGCGCTATCTGCTGACCGGAAACGGTACCTTCTTTTCGACTGGCAACCATCCCGTCGAGACCCTCCTGCCCATGTATCACCTGGACCGCGCAGGCTTCGAGTTCGACATTGCCACCTTATCAGGCAATCCGACCAAGTTCGAATGGTGGGCGTTCCCTTCTGAAGACGCCGAGATAAAGGCCCTCTACGCGAAGTACKAGCAAAAATTCCAGCAGCCGCTCAAGCTTGCTGACGTAGTAAATTCCTTGGACAAGGATGCAAACTACATTGCCGTTTTCGTCCCTGGGGGACATGGTGCCCTGATGGGGCTACCGTTCAGCGCGGACATGAAGGCCACCCTGCAGTGGGCTATGCAAAACGATAGGTACATCATCACGCTGTGTCACGGGCCCGCCGCCTTACTTTCGGCCAGCGTCGACGAACCCAACGGCGGAGATCTTTTCCGCGGCTACCGCATCTGCGCATTCCCAGATGCTATGGACAAGCAGACGCCGGATATTGGCTATATGCCCGGTCCATTGCGCTGGTTCTTCGGTGAAAAACTTGCTGCTATGGGAGTCGAGATCGTAAACACTAAAATTGATGGAAGCACGTTTCGAGACCGGAAGCTCCTCACGGGTGACAGTCCCTTCGCGGGCAACAATCTTGGCAAGCTGGCTGCGCGCGCGTTACTGGACGAAGTGCAGAATACAGGTGGGCGCTAGTTCTCACGCCATCAGAGACCTTGTCTGCTCAGGCGCTTGAATTGGCACTGCCTGCGTAGACTATCGAGTCGCCTTTAGTCGCGGCGCGGGATGTTTCACTCGTCCCGCGCCGCGAGGCTTTCCGGTGGAATCTGAATGTGATTATTTGGTCCTGGAAAACTATCATGGCAATCACGCCGAGGCCGAGCGTGACACCGCGCACGCCGAAGCGGTTGCTCTGTCGGCGCAGTTAATCGAAGGGTCCCGCCCAGGTGCGCCGTCAAGCGAGCAAGCGCAACGTCGGACGGCCGGCGACCAGGCGGCCGATACCTGAGCAATGTCCGCTGGCACCCCCTCCCCCCTAATTTGCCGACTTGGTGACGTTGCAGTMGACGCCAGCGGACGTGCCGCCGCCGGCATTCTTCAGTGTAAGGGTAAGCCTGCTTCCTTTCGCCGCCGTGATGGTCTGCCCATAACTAACCGTCGGCATKAACTGAATATCCGGTGCGACTGCCAGCGGAGGGTTCTTTGTGCCGTCGACGGTCAGGTCAAGCTCCACGGTAATGGAGTCAAAAGCAATGCCCCAATCCTGCTTCCTTCCCTCCAGATTCTTTTTGAAAGTGCACAGGCCCTGGGCCACTTGTTCGAGTGCCGTGGGAATATCGACTGGCTTGCCCGGGGGAATCGGCGCCGTATTGCAGCCGACCAACAGGAATGGCAAGAGAAATAATGGGAGAAAAAGGTAGGAGCGCATCAGGATCCCGCTGGACGCTATACGAAGCGTCAATCTGTGCCTGCGTCGCCCCCGCGTCCGTACGCTGTCGAACAGACACGTTGGGTGTCCGTGCCCTTGAGAACTGTGCGCCCACGRCAAACCACATCTGCATGACCTGCCAGGAGCCACGATGCCAGGTGTCAGCAGCATGACTGCCACGCAAAGGCACCCGGAAGCCTCGCTTCAGGCGGCAACTCCCGTGATCTCCCCATCGCTTGGTTAGTGCCGCATGAGGCGCTCCGGGTGGTGGGAGGGAATGGGTGGGAGGGAATGGGCGKGAGGCTCCGCGCCGAAATTCTGTGGGCCTCTTGCGGGATACCATTTCGATGAGAGAACATCACGCATGTGTTCTACTGCGCCATTGAAAAGGGCGGCCTATCTCTCGTGTTCGCGTGTGCTTATTGATTTCATAGACCCAAGGGYTGAAATGAATCGCGTCACTCAACCACGTCTCAAATGGCTGGCCATCCTGTGGCCGCTCTGCTTGACGCCTGTCCTGGCGGTCGCTCAAGGCATCTCGGAATTTCAGCTGCCTGGAGCCAATCTTCAGAAGAGTGCCAATGCGGTGATCTCGCTGATGTCCTTCGCGGTGGTTCCAGACCTTGCATCCAGCTCCCTGGCGATCAATAACGGGGCGACGGGCAATCCGAATGTCACCCTCTGGCAACTCGGCGGAGGGTTCACCTGGAGCAAGACGCTGCCGTTGTATCTCGAAGGTTCGATCGGCTACAACCGCTACGATCCGACCTACGTTGCTTCCAACGGGGTCGACTCTCGCCTGATACCAACCAAGTGGAACACCGTAGCCGGAACGATGGGCGTGGGGTGGGATTTCCCGCTCACCGCAAATAAGGAGTTGGTGTTCCGCCCCATCTTCAACGTCTCATTGGCCCGTGTCACCACGGACGCGTCGGTGGCGCAGTTCCTGCTAGGTCAGAAGACTGGCAAGGATATCAACTTCATCGAAAATGGCCACCTCAACGCCTATGGGTTAGGCGGCTCGGTGATGCTCGATTGGGAGCGCCATGCGCCGACTTACGACGCTGACGTCGAGTTGCGCTACACGAACATCCACCTGCAGAGCTTTGGCGGCACGAGTTCCGCAGTGACGGGGACGGGGTCAGCCMAAACCGCCAGCCTGTATGCGCGTTATCGCGCCCCCACTGGCATGTGGGCCCTGGATCGGCCGGTACGCTACGTACTTGAGTTATCGCACTCGCGCTACCTGGGGCGTGATGCCAGCACGCTGGGGTTTAACGACCTTACCACGCTCGGCACTGGCCTCGAACTCGACACGTCGGCGCATGAAGTCTTTGTCACGAGGATTCGGGCCGTGGTGCGCTATGTGTTCGGCAACAATGTGTCGGGTATTTCCTTGGGAATCGCCGCAAGCTTTTAGTGGAGCAGCACAGCKGCCTTTTTAAGTAAGGGGTGACAGCCCGATCTGGGGCCTTCGTACTCCGCCGAGAATCTCACTCGAGGCCGCGGACCTGATCGATGCGTGCCCCTGTCAGTTGCTCGCTGAGTTGCCAAAGTCGCCCGGCGGCGACCGGGTCCGTCGCTCGCGGCCGTACGCCGTGCATCTCCGTTGAGGTGTCAGAAGGCAGTGCGCGGGCGATCTCGCAGTCGGCGCAGTAAACGCCACCCATGCCGTCAAGCTTCGGGCTCGTCGCGCACCATACGGTCGTAGCAGCACCTTGTTGCGCCRTCTTCTTGTTGTTCTCCGGATCAATGATCGGCCTGCCCTCCTTGTCGAGKATCTCGCTTGCATCGATCTGCGCTTGCGACATATGCCGGACGAGTGCCGTCACGATGCCTCCCGGGTGCACGGAGAAAGCTCGCACGCCGTGACGTTGCCCGATCGAATCCAGCGCGACAGCGAACAGGGCATTTGCGGTCTTTGATTGGCCGTAGGCAATCCACGGGTCGTACTCGCGAGCCTCGAAATTGGGATCATGGAAGTCGATCCCCGCGCGCCGGTGCCCGTAGGAGCTGAGTGCAATGACGCGGGCCCCGTTGGCACGGCGCAAGGCAGGCCAAAGCCGGCAGGTGAGCTGAAAATGGCCAAGATGGTTGGCGGCGAATTGCGATTCGTAACCACGCGCATCGCGCGCGAGCGGCGGAGCCATTACGCCCGCATTGTTGACCAGGATGTCGATCGAATCTGTGGCTGCGAGCACACGTTCTGCAAGCCTGTCGATCGACGCCGGATCGAGGAGGTCCATATTCTCCAGGACCACGCCGGGAATGTCGCGAAGCGCTTCCTGGGCCTTGGCCATGTCGCGAACGGGCACGATAACCGTTGCACCTGCCCAGCGGAAAGCCCGGACGGTTTCAACGCCGATTCCGGAATACCCGCCGGTAACGACGACTTTCCTGCCGGTGAGGTCGATGCCTGTGATGACTTCCGCAGCAGTGGATGCTGGGCCGAATCCCKAACCGATGGGTGCTTGCAAAGTGGGCATGGAATCTCTCCATTTGAAGGATGGAGGCACTTTAGCCCGCCCAGCCCGTACTTAGAATGCTTGATAGGCCGTGTTTTATGCGCGATAGTTCGAGAAATGACCACAGACCTTCTCTCGGAACTGCTCAATCTCGTGCGCGCCCGATGCCGTCTCTCCGGGCGGCTCGTCGCCGGTGGAAGCTGGGGGCGATGCTTTGCCAATCTCGATGCGGTGAAATTCTGCGCGGCTGTCGASGGCGCTTGCTGGTTTTTCATGGACGGKATGGCGGCCCCTGCACAGTTCGAGCGCGGAGACATTCTGGTCACGAATGGCTCCCGCGCGCTGGTTCTGGCCAGCGCACCGCACCTCATTCCAGACGCGGTCACGACATCGCTTGCTCAGGACGACAATGGCGATTACCGCCTGGGGCAAGGTGAAGATTTCGTGATGCTGGGCGGCATGGTGGAGATCGACGATCGGCATCAGCCTCTGCTACTTGGCGGCCTCCCGCCACTCATTCACGTCAGCGGCGCTCACCGCGAAGCGGCAAGCCTTGGCTGGCTGCTCGAACAGATCGTCCGTGAAATGAAGCCTCCGCCGCGTCCCGGATGGCCCATCGTGCTTGCAGAACTGGCTCAGCTTCTTTTTGTGCAGACGCTCAGGGCCTATGTCATGCAGTCACCGAAAAACGACGGCGGCTGGCTCAGGGCCTTGGGTGACAGACGGCTGGCGCCCACCCTCGCGGCGATGCACGCGGACCCCAGGCGCGCCTGGAGTCTGGAAGATCTTGCACAGGAAGCCGGCATGTCACGCACCTCCTTCGTCGTGCACTTTCGCGAAGTGATGGGCGTGCCCCCGCTCACATACCTGACGAACTGGCGCATGCATCTMGCGGAGCGAGAACTGCGCGCAGGCGCATCCGTCGCGGAAKTCGCCGAAGMAATCGGATACACGTCGGAAAGCGCGTTCAGTCACGCATTCAAGCGCGTGACTGGGACAGCACCAGGGCGATATCGCAAGGCGATCGACGAGGAGCGTTCAGCGCGCGAGGGCGGCGCATCTGAAAACGAGGCGGCAACCGCATTTTAGAGGTACAGCCATGTCAGTCGCGATAGCAGCAGCGTGGACGGTTCCTCGTAATCTGTTGATTAATAGAGGATTTCTCTTGGGCCATCGAGCAACCGCAAACGGCGTCATTGCGAGCTCGATTTCAGCCCGCAGCGCTTGTTCTGGGACGCGGCGCCCCCTTGATGCCCGGTTGGCTACCGCCAAGATTCGCGAGTCGTTTCGCGGCTTCACGCTGGATCAAGGCCTTTAGCGCTTCGCGCACGAGTGCCGTTTTCTCCTCCAGACCCGTATAGGCTTGAGCCTTGGCGATCAAGTCGTCATCAAGCGCAATAGTCGTACGCATGGGAATCTCCGCTAGGCATGAGCACAAACCATAGCATCGATTGATGACGAAAATGGTGCCTCTTGTCGTCCCGCGCGCCGGGCTGATTGCAGCGAGCCGTCAACACGATCCGCTCCTGCTGCAGATTCAACTGACGGCGGCACTGCATATTGACGAAGGCGATTACGAAGCGGCACTGAAATTTCTTCCCATGCTGGAACGAAAAGTCGAGCGTATCCTSGTCACMGGCTTCGGTACGGGAGTCAAGGCGGGCCACGCTATGGTACGCGGCGGGCCATATGCGGCTACGTCCGACGGTCGGACGTAAGCGCCCAGTGACCCCGACTTGAAGCAACGCAAGAGAGCAAKGAGCATCGTGTCCACCTAAATTCTTGGTGGACACGTGAACACTATCGAAGAGATGCCGCCTGCGCGGCGTCGGCATCGGCGTCGGCATCGGCATAGCGCCGAGCCGCCATCCCCATGGAACTGGTCCGACCATGTGGTTGATCGTGGCTATCGGCGAGCCAGACTGAGCGGCCCAAACGCCTGCGCGACCGGCATCATTTCTATCAAGTTAACGTTGACGTGTTCCGGCTGGCTCGCGATCCAGGTGACAGTACGCGCAATGTCCTCAGCCTTGAGTGGGTCGAGCCCTTGATAKACTGACTCCGCCCGATCATTGTCCCCTCTGAATCTGACACGGGAAAATTCAGTACCGCCACAAAGGCCGGGCTCGACGCAGGTGACACGGACGCCCGTACCGAGAAGGTCGGCGCGTAGATTCAAACTGAACTGGTGCACAAAAGCCTTCGTCGCGCCATACACATTGCCTCCGGGATACGGATAGGTTCCTGCCGTCGAGCCGATGTTGACGATATGCCCGCGCTTTCGTTCGACCATTCCTGGCAGGAACCGATGAGTGACATTCATCAGGCCGCTGATGTTGGTATCCACCATCCTTCCCCAGTCCGGGAGACTTGCTGATGGGGCTAGCTCCAGCCCTAAGGCGAGACCCGCGTTATTGACCAAAAGATCGATTTCCGAGAACACTTCCGGAAGTGATGCAGCGGCGGATTCCACCTCGTCTATTTTGCAAACATCCATTGCGACGGGCAACAGTCGCGACCCCAGTTCCGCACCGAGGGCGGCAAGACGGTCAGCACGCCTGGCCGCCGCTATTACGTGGTACCCGGCGCGGACAAGGTCCCGGCAAATTGCGGCGCCGAATCCAGCCGAGGCACCTGTTACGAGTGCAACTCGTCGCGGTTCTATTTCTGCCACCTACTTCTCCATTAACATATAAATAGTACTTCTCAAAACGATGTATTCCGGACCTGCTCGGTCCCGAGTGGCCCGAACGATCGTCATCGCTTGCTCGAACAACTGACTGTCGCGAGGACTCAGCCTAGTTGCAGGTGTCGGTTGGCTTCCTCCCGCACTACGTGCAACACATGGCGTTTTATAGCGTTGTATTCCTCATCCGCAAGCAGATCCTCTATATCTCTTTGCCTCTMGAAAGACAGGCGCACTTCCTCACGAATTGTTCCTGGGCAAGCGGACATCAGGAGCACCCGACTTCCCAGGATCAGTGCTTCATCAACATCGTGCGTGACAAACAAGACTGTTGTCCCGGTGCGCGACCAGATCTCGACCAGCAGCTCCTGCATCACCGTTCGCGTCTGAGCATCGAGCGCACCGAATGGCTCGTCCATGAGCAAGACCCGCGGCTTCATGATCCACGCGCGCGCCAGGGCTGCCCGCTGGCGCATGCCGCCTGATAGCTCCCAGGGCTTGGCGTTCTCATACGCGCCAAGCCCAACAAGCCGCAGGAACTCCTTCGCCTCAGGCAGGTACTGCTCCCTTCGGACGCCTGCCATGCGAGGGCCAAAGGTCACGTTGTCAATCACCGATAGCCAAGGGTACAGACACGGTTGCTGAAATACCATGCCACGCGCCGGTCCAGGTCCGACCACACGAGCACCATCGCAGAGCACTTCGCCCGTGATCGGAGATTCGAAACCCGCAACCAGGTTCAGGATGCTTGACTTCCCGCAACCGGAAGGACCAAGCAGTACGCCAAACTCACCTTGATTCAGCGTTAGGGATACGTTATCCAGTATGTTGGGCGCGTCACCTGACTTCCCCGCAGCGTAGTGAAAATTCACATTCAGCAGTTGAATCGCGTTCATCGCAGACTACTCCTTCCCAGCCCAAGGAACATAGCGTTGCTGTGCTCGCACAAGCATCCAATCCAAGGCGTACCCCAGACCGCCAAGGATCAGAATCCCAAGTATCACGACATCGGTTCGCAAGTATGAACTTGCGTTGACAATCATCCAGCCCACACCGGTCGTGGAAGCCACCATCTCTGCTGCGATAAGCGACGTCCAACCGATTCCCACGGCGATTCGGATACTKGTGAAAATATCTGGCAGACTGTTTGGCAGGATGACGTGAAKGAATACCTTTCGCTTGCTCAACCCTAGCGACCGAGCCACCCGAACGCGGGACCCAGGTATGTTCGCCACCGAGGCTGCCGAGCCCACCACGACGTTCAAGACGGTGGCAACGAAGATCAAGGCGAACTTCGACGATTCGCCGATGCCTAGCCAGACAATGGCAAGAGGTACCAGGGCAATCTTGGGCAGTGGCCTGAGGAATTGAACGAAGGGATCGAGCATTGCAGCCAGCACCCGGCTTTGTCCCATCGCGAGGCCAATTGGTACGCCCAGCGCCACCGCAGTTACGAAGGCAACTAGTGCGCGCCCGAGGCTGATTGCTATGTGCTGCCATAGCGGCACCTGTCCGTAGCCGTGCTCCCAGAGACCCCTTGCCGTGCCGATGATTTCGCTTGGCGCCGGCAAGAAGAGCGAGTCAGCCCATCCGAAAGTACCTGCGCACTGCCAGGCGGTGGCGACGCCAAGCACCGCCGCGATACTAATCAGTGCGCTTACATTTGATTTCATGATTCGTCCAGACTCAGCGAACTTGCTGCTGGGCGAGCCTGAGATAGGTTGGCTTGATGCTGCTAGCGAACGATGACGGGATATCCTGCCGCTTTACTTGCTCGATATCGGCCAGAAATTCTGCCGTCCTTCGCACCGCAAGGGAAAGCCCGGCACTGTCTGTATTTGACCCGTCGCCAAACCACGCCGGGGTCAACTGCTCCGTGATGGAGGGATACTGGTTGCCTGCGAGAGAGTTGCGAACAGCTGGCACCGAAGCACCCAACTCCTTCGAAATTGCCTCCGCAACCACTTCTGGTGTCTTCCGATAGATAGCAATCTGCTGCTCGTGGACAGTCAAGAGCTTTGCCACCAATTCCGGATACTTCGACGCAAAATCCTTGCTCACCGCATAGTTGTTATAGATCAGGTAGCCGTCTTTCTTGAGGTCCTTCGTGGCAAAGACCGCATGGCCACCTGCATCTTCCAGCGCAGAATTGAAGGGTGCCCATACATACCCTGCATCGATATCGCCACGGCGCCACGCCGCCACGAGTTCATCCGGACGCAGCGGAACAAACTTGATTTTGGTCCGATMGATCCCATGGACTTTGACGGCGGTATCCAGCGCATATTGAGCCGTGGAATTCGGCKGATATCCGACCGTCTTGCCTTCCAGATCCTTAAGCGTCTTGATGKAGTCTCGACCCACCAATCGTTCGTAGGTCGCAATTTCTGCAGAAACACCCACGATCTCGATGGGCAACTTGCGTATCACGGCGGAAACTGTAGGGCTGGATCCGAAATTTGCGATATCGATGCTCTTTGTGGCGAACAGATTTAATACGTCAGCACCCGTCGCGAATTGGATCCACTTCACCTTTGTCCCAAACGCCTTTTCCAGTGAATGGTCAACCTTGGCATTCACGATCAACTGTGCCCCACCGCTGTAGGCGACGCGCACCTCCTGCGGAATTGCCGATTGCGCGTGAGCGCCAAACATGCCAGCGGCAAGGCTAGCGGCTATTACAGCTTTGAGGGAGTCCAACATGGGCGTAACCTAGAATTGTGACGGCCCCAATCCTATGTTCCACCGGAGCCAACAGGAACTAAGTATTGAGGATATACATATCCGGATTTTCCACTCTTGCCGAGAGAAAACAGGATTTTCGGGAAGAGGTGCGCGCCTGGGCCGCGAGAGATCACCGCGAACGGTTGCCGCGCGACCGATCCGCTGCCTGCGTACACCTTGGCAACTGCGGCCAGCAGTTGCGCCGCGGGCAGCTAGCGCCGGCGGCCCGCGTTGACGGCCCGTCAAGCCCCGTTCACGCAGGAACGCATGCGTGGTGGGCGACACCGGCAGCGCCCCGAGCCTGGCCGCGCCACCATGTGTACAACCCCGCGGGATATGCCACCGTCGGCACGCCGCTGGGCGATGCGCCAAGCATGCGGCGCGATATCCCGGCCCGGCGGCTAAGCGTTACGGCTTGCCGCCATACTGTTTCTGCAGCTGCGCCAGCAGCGGCKAGCGCGGAACCAGGTCGAGCCGGGCTTCAAGCCCGACCARCCAGCCCGAGCCGTGCAGGCGCTGCAGCACACGATCGACCGCCGCTGCCGTGTCCTTGTCGCCCTTGCGCACCCATGCCACCTGCGGCGCCGGATCGACCTCGTCGGGCAGCACGGCGTAGTCGCGCCACTCCGGATCCTTGGCCACCAACTGGCCCAGGGTCAGGCTCTCATGGACCGCGGCCACGCAGGACGCACCGCCGCGCAGCGCCAGCAGCGATTCCGGCATGCCTTTGAAGCCCTTGAGCTCGGCGCCGTAGGTGGCCGCCAGCGGCTTGGCATAGCTGCTGCCCTGCGACAGGCACACGGATTTGCCGCGCAGGTCTTCCCAGCGGCGAATACCGCTGCGCTTCAGGAAGATGGCGGTGCCGCCGTTGCGGTAGTAAGGGGTCGGCGCATAGTCCAGCAGCGTGGCGCGTTCCGGCGTCAGCAGCATGCTGGCAACGAGCAGGTCCACTTTGCCCTGCTGGAGGAACTGCACGCGGTTGGTGGGCAGCACCGGCACCAGCTCGGCCTGTACCGCCAGTTCACTGGCGATCTTGCGTGCCAGTTCCGGGTTGAAGCCGAAGGGCTTGCCGGTGCCCGGATCGATGGAGCCAAAGGCGCTGTTGCCGTTGATGATCACGCCGATGGTGATCTTGCCGCGCTCGCGGATCCGATCGAGTGTGGCGTCTGCCTTGGCGGCCGGCATCGCACCGCAGAGTGCGAGCGGCAGCACGGCAAGCGCCATGCGGCGCCCAAATCGGGGAGTGTGTTTCATCAGGAAGCCGGTTCAGGAACGATGAGGCGTGGGATCGTCGGCGAGCTGGTACAGGCAGTCGCCGCGTTGGGTCAGCGCCGGTACGCGCTTGCAGATGGCCAGCCCCGCCGCCGGAAAATACACGGTCACCGGCTCGCGCTCGGGCCGCTCGGGCGTGTGCAGCCGTGCCGCAGGTTGCCCCGCTTCGACGCGCTCGCCGAGTTGCACGAGCGGCTCGAAGATGCCGTCGTCGTACGCGTAAACGTAGTGCCGCGTGCGATCCACCCGCAGCAGCCGCGTGTCATGCGGCGGCCCGGACGGCACCAGCGGTCCTTCCAGCGCTCCGATGTGCCCGAGCAGATGCAGCAGACCTTGCCAGGCGCTGCCGAGCACGGCGGCGTCCACAGTGCCCGCACCGCCCAGCTCGGTCAACAATCCCAGCACGCCGTTGCGACGTGCCGCGGCAAGCAGGCCGACCGGATTGGCGCTCTCGTTGACCAGGCTGTACGGCAGGCCGAATGCGGACACCGCGGCCAGCAGGCGCTGCTGGCGTGCCGGATCAGGCTCGGCCTGAKCAAACAGCGTCGCGCCATGGTACTGGAGCGAGCTGCCACCGGAATGCAGGTCGACCACCACGTCCACACGCGACAACAGGCTGCGCTCGATATAGTCCGCAATCACCTGCGTCGGCGTGCCGCGCGGATCGCCGGGAAAGCTGCGGTTCAGGTTGCCGCCATCCAGCGGTGAGGTCCGCAGGCCGGCTTGCGCGGCCGGGTAGTTCGCCATCGGCAGCAGGATCAGCCGGCCCCGCACCTGCTCGGGTGCAATTTCTCGGACCAGGCGGGAGACGAGGATCTGGCCCTCGTACTCGTCGCCGTGATTGCCGGCCATGACCAGCACGGCCGGTCCGTCGCCGTTGCCGATCGAGGCAATCGGAATGGGCAGCCAGCCGTAGGCCGAGCGATGCACCGAGTGCGGCAGGCGCAGGCAGCCGACCTGCTTGCCGGGGCGCTCGAAGTCGATTTCGCAATGGATCGGAGAGGCGATCGGGGGTTGGCGGTCAGCGCCCATCGCTCAGTCCGCCAACAACCGGACGCCGATGTCGGCTTCCCGCTCGTGCTGTGCAACACGCTCCGGCAACTGTCGTGCTTCGGCGATGAAAGCGGCCACGGCCGCGTGGCGCAGGCTGGCAACGTCGTTGCCTGACACTGCTGATAAGGAGAGATCTTGTCTGGTCATGCGCCGAATGTAACGCCGCCACCGCGCGGCGAGAAAGAAGGCTTTCGAGTATCGACATGAGGGCGGCTTCAATCGGGGCCGCCCGTGGCCCGGCGCGGGCCGCATATGCATACGCTCAAACATTCGTTGGTAGACGGCGGCCGGCTTCGTATGCTTGGTCGCCTGATCAGGCTCCGGTGCTTTCGCGCAAAGGACCCCCTGCAAGCTCCCCTCGCTGCTGGTTCCCACGCTGGACGAATCCGGCGCGCCGGACTTTGCCGTGGAGAGCTGGCAAGGACTGCTCGCGCCCGCAGCGGCCCGGCCCTCGTGGTCGACCGTATGAGCCGCGATGTGCCCGCGGTGCTGCACGCACCAGCGAGACACAGCCAGCTGGAAGATGCGGGCTATGTCGTGGTCGCCTCGTCGGCGCAGGAGCCCGTGCAACGCTGTCGCGCGACCTGCCCCGGTACGCCTCGGTGATCGCCGCATCCGGCATCGCCTTGCGCTGACCCGCACAACCAAACAATGACTGACATGACCCAAACCATCGACGCCCCCACCCTTCGCAACTGGCTGAACGATGGCCAGCCGTTCGCCCTGTTCGATGTACGCGAGCATGGCCAATACGGCGAAGGCCATCCCTTCTTCGCGGTGCCCCTGCCCTATAGCCGCCTTGAGCTGGAGGTCGGCCAGCTGGCACCGCGCCGTGCGGAACGCATCGTGCTGTTCGACGACGGTGACGAGGCGAATGCCGTGGCATCGCGCGCGGCGCGGCGCCTTGCCGGTCTTGGTTACCTGAACGTGACGGTACTCGACGGCGGCGCGCCCGCCTGGGCTGCCGCCGGTTACACCTTGTTMAAGGGAGTCAATGTCCCCTCGAAGACGTTTGGCGAGCTGGTCGAGCAGATCCAGCACACGCCCCGCCTGAGCGCCGACGACCTCGCCGCGCGCCGGGCTGCCGGCGAGAACTTCTTGCTGGTGGATGGCCGCACCGAGGAAGAACACCGCAAGATGACCATCMCCGGCGCTGTGAGCTGCCCCAACGGCGAGCTGGCGCTGCGGCTGCCCGCGCTTGTGCCGAATCCGAACATGCCGGTGGTGGTGCATTGCGCTGGGCGCACGCGCAGCATCGTGGGCGCGCAGACGCTGCTGAACCTGGGCTTGCCCAATGCGGTACTAGCGCTGGAGAATGGCACGCAAGGTTGGTACCTGGCGGGCCACGCGCTGGAACATGGCAGCGATCGCTTCGCTGTGGAGGTTCCGTCTGGCCCGGTACTCGCCGCGGCGCGCGAGCGCTCCGCCAAGCTGCTGCAGCGCCTTGGCCTGCCTTCGCTGTCGACTGCGCAAGCGCAGCAATGGCTGGACGATGCGCAACGCACCGCCTACCTGCTCGACATCCGTTCCGCGGACGAATTTGCCCTGCGCACGATCAAAGGTGCGGTGCATGCGCCCGGCGGGCAGTTGGTGCAGGCAACGGATCACTATATCGGTGTGCGCGGCAGCCGCGTCATCGTGTTCGACGATGACGGTGTGCGCGCGCCGGTGGTCGCCAGCTGGTTGCACCAGCTGGGCTTTGAGACGGCCGTGCTTGCCGATGGCGTGGACGCCGCGCTGCAGGTGCGCGCGTGGCCGAAGGCGGAGACAACATCCGCCCTGCCCGTGCTCGATGCCAACCTGCTGAAAGCACTGAGCATCGAAGCCCAGCGGCTGGCAGTCATCGACCTGCGCGAGAGCGCGGCATTCGAGCGAGGCCATGCCTCTGGCGCGGCCTGGTCGATCCGGCCGAGGCTACTGCAACAACTGCAGGAGCTTGGCGTGGCGCATGCCGAACCGGTGGTCCTGATCGCCAGCGAGCCAGGCGTAGCGGCACTTGCGGGAAAAGACCTGCTGGAGGCCGGCTATCGCCACGTGTACCGCACCGACGATGGCTATCGCACCTGGCAGTCKGCCGGACTCCCGGAAGCGCTTGCGCCGCAGCCGCTGCCGGCGCAGGCGCGCATCGATTACCTGTTCTTCGTGCACGACCGCCACGAAGGCAACCGGGACGCGGCCMGCGCCTACCTGGCGTGGGAAACCGGGTTGATCGCGCAGTGCGCGCCGGATGAGCTTGGTGTGTTCCGCATCGCCGCACCTGGGCGAGACGCACCCCAGCCAGCGGCGTCGGCAGTCTAGCGGCAGACCGGGCGGGCCGGCCGGCCCCTGCAGCCGTTTACGCCACCGCCACCTGGCCGCGCGCGCCCTTGTCGGTGATGGCGGGACGGATCGGCATTCAGGCGTGCGCTCGGCACCAGTGCGCGGGTCCTGCCGCCCAAACTCGAGCTTCTGGCCGCCAACGCATGGGAGGCCACCTGCCGCCCGCGCGCCACGCGCGACTGCGTGGTTTCCGGGTGGTCGTCATCGACCCATGGCCCGGCGCCGAACGCAATCACGGGCCGGCCAGCCCATGCGTTCCAGCGGGTGCGCCCCCCTTCCCCCGATTCGCGCGGCGTAACGCATAACGATAGTTGAAGCCGTTCGTTGCTCGGGCAGGCGCGACCTCGGAAGATTGCCGACTGCCTTGCTACGCCTTTCCGGCCTTCCCATTCGATGATCTCGCGCTCTCGCCACGCTTTGTCCGACTTCAGCGGACGCCTCCGGCGCGGCATCCCCCTGTATCCCAGAGCCGCATCGCGCTGACTGCCGCATTGACTCCGGCATTGACACCGGCATTGACTTCTTTCAACAAGAGAGACACCTCCCTCCTTCATGTCTTCGAACTCCAATTCCTCTTCCGTGGCGCACGACCCGCGCCTGCGTGTCGCTGTCGACGTCGGCGGCACCTTCACCGACGTGGTGCTGCTACGCGGTGCCGAGAAGCACACGCTCAAGGTGCTCACCACGCCGACGGCCCCTGAGCAAGCCGTGCTCGGCGGCGTCGAAGAAGTACTGCAACTGGCGAACGCTGGCTGGGCCGACGTCGACCTGCTGATCMTCGGCACCACGCTGGCCACCAACGCGCTGATCGAGCGCAAGGGTGCGCCCACCGCGCTGCTCACCACCCACGGTTTCCGCGACCTGGTGGAAATCGGTCTCGAAGACCGCTTCGCGCAGTACGACGTGTTTCTGGACAAGCCCGCGCCGCTGGTGCCGCGCCACTGGCGCCATGGCGTGGTCGAGCGCACGGATGCGGCCGGTCGMGTGATCACGCCGCTCGATGAAGCGCAGGTCGTCGAACTGGCCAGGCAGCTCCTGGCCGACGGCATCGAGAGCGTGGCCGTGTGCTTCCTGCACGGCTATGCMAATCCCGCGCACGAGCGCCGCGTGCGCGAACTGCTGCKCGAACATGCGCCGGGCCTGTGGGTGTCGCTGGCCTCCGACGTGTGCCCCGAAATCCGCGAGTACGAACGCCTGTCGACCATCAGCGCCAACGCCTACGTGCAGCCGCAGGTGGCTGGCTACCTGCGCCGCCTCCAGCAAGGGGCCACCGCGCGCGGCCTGCGTGCCGAGCCTTTCCTGATGACCTCGGGCGGTGCCATCACCACGCTGCAGGCGGGTATCGACGAGCCGGTGCGGCTGGTCGAATCCGGCCCCGCGGGCGGCGCGGTGCTCGCACGCCAGGTGGCCGAGCAGATCGGTGCCTCGCGCGCGCTCTCGTTCGATATGGGCGGCACCACGGCCAAGATCTGCTTTATCGACGACTACCAGCCGCAGATCAGCCGCAGCTTCGAGTTCGGCCGCGTGCACCGGCACCTGAAAGGCTCGGGCCTGCCCATTCGCATTCCGGTGATCGAGATGGTGGAGATCGGCGCGGGCGGCGGCTCCATTGCCCGCGTCAACCACCTCGGCGTGGTCCAGGTCGGCCCCGACAGCGCGGGCTCCTCGCCCGGCCCGGCCGCCTATGGCCTGGGCGGCCAGTTGCCCACCGTGACTGACGCGCACGCCGTACTCGGCACCATCGACCCGGCACGCTTCCCCGTGGGCAAGGTGGAACTCGACCCGCAGCGTGCGCGCGACGCGCTGCTGGAGGGCCTGACCGCGCAGACCGGCCTCAGCGTCGAGTCCGCCGCGCAGGCCGTGGTCGACATCGTCACCGAGAACATGGCCAACGCCGCGCGCGTGCATGCGAGCGAGCTCGGCAAGGTGGCGGAAGACAGCACGCTCATCGCCTTCGGCGGTGCCGCGCCGCTGCATGCCGCGTTGCTGGCGCGCAAGCTGGGCGTGGCGCGGCTGATTATTCCCAGGTCGGCCGGCGTGGGATCGGCACTCGGCTTCCTGTGGGCGCCGGTGGCCTACCAGACCGTGCGCAGCCTCGCACAGCGGCTCGATCGTATCGACCAAGGGGCCGTGGAAAAGCTGCTCGGCGAACTCACGGCCACCGCCGACGACGTGGTGCTGCGCGCCGCGCCCGGTGCCGCGCTGGTGCGCCATCGGCAGGCGTTCATGCGTTATGCGGGCCAAGGCCACGAGATTCCCGTCGAGCTGCCCGATGGCCCGTTCGATGCGGCCAGCAGCAAGGCGCTGCACCGGCGCTTCGAAGCACGCTATGCCGCGCTCTACGGCCGGAGCCTGCCACATATTGCGGCCGAGGTGGTGAGCTGGTCGGTCGCCGTGGAGGCCGGTGACCGCGCGGCGCCGGAGGCCGACGAGGTGGTCGCCGACACGCGCCGCGCCGAACCTTCAGGCTCGCGCCGCCTGTACGACGCCGACGCGGGCCAGTGGACCGACGTGCCCGTCTACGACCGCGCCGCGCTCGGCCCGGGCAAGTGGATCGAAGGCCCAGCGCTGGTGGTGGAAGACGAGACGACGACGCACGTCATTGCCGGTTTCGAGGCCCGCGTCAGCAAACTGGGCGCGCTGGTGCTAGACGACATCACCGTCGCGCAGCGGCACCACGCGCAGCCCGCCGAAGCGGAGGTCGTATGACCACCACTGCAGGCCGTCAGGCATTGCGCCACCAACTGGTCTGGAGCCGCCTGCTCGCCGTGGTCGAGGAACAGGCGCAAGCACTGATCCGCACCGCCTTCGGCACGCCGACGCGCGAGGCCGGCGATCTGTCGGCGGGCGTGTTCCTGCCCGACGGACGCATGATCGCGCAGGCCGTGACCGGCACGCCGGGCCACGTCAACTCCATGGCCGACTCGGTGCTGCACTTTTTGCGCGCCTTTCCGGTCGACACCATGCGCGAAGGCGATGTCTTCGTCACCAACGACCCGTGGAAAGGAACGGGCCACCTCTTCGACGTGGTCATGGTGACGCCGGTGTTCCATGGCGAAGGCGACACGAAGCGCCCCGTGGCGCTCTTCGCCTCCACCGTGCACGTGGTCGACATCGGCGGCGTCAACGCCGGGCCGGATGCGCTGGAGATCTTCCACGAGGGCCTGTTCCTGCCGCCGCTGCGCTTCGTGAGCCAGGGTGTGGTCGAGGAAGCGGTGCTGGACATCGTGCGCGCCAACGTGCGCGAGCCCGGCCAGGTAGAGGGCGACTTCCATGCGCTGGTGGCCTGCAATGCGGTGGGCGCGGTACGGCTGCGGCAAATGCTGCAAGAGTTCGGGCTGGCCGACCTCCAGGTGCAGGGCGACTACATCATCGAGCGCTCGCGGCTGGCCATGCGCGAGGCATTGCGCGAATGGCCCAGGGGCACGTKGCGCAACCACATGACGGTAGACGGCTACGACATGCCGCTGGAGCTGCATGCGGCCGTCACCATATCGGACGACGGCATCCTGGTCGACTTCGCAGGCACCTCGGCCAGCATTGCCCGCGGCATCAACGTGCCCAAGGCTTATACCGATGCGTATACCTCCTTTGGCATCCGCTGCCTGGTGGGCGCCGACGTGCCCAACAACTCGGGCTCGCTCGCGCCCATTCGCGTGGTGGCGCCAGAAGGCTCCATCGTGAATGCGCTGCCGCCCGCCGCTGTCGCCGCGCGGGCGGCCATCGGCCAGATGCTGCCCGACCTGGTATTCGGCGCGCTGCGACAGGCGCGACCCGACCGCGTGCCGGCCGAAGGCGCATCGTMGCTCTGGAACATCCGCCTGTTCGGCGGGCAGCCAATCGAGGGCGGGCCGAACGAGGCGTTGCGGCGCGCACAGCGTTTCAACATCGTGAGCTTTTCCACCGGCGGCACCGGGGCACGGCCGGGCAAGGACGGTCTTTCGGCCACGGCCTACCCGAGCGGCGTGCGCAACGTGTCGCTGGAAATCCTCGAGACGCAGGCGCCGCTGCTGTTCCGCCGCAAGGAGTACCGGCCCGACTCGGGCGGCGTCGGCGCGTCGCGCGGCGGCCTAGGCCAGGTCATCGAGATCGAGAACGCCGACGGCGACCCGATGGTGTTGTCCGCCACCTGGGACCGCGTGCGCTTTCCCGCGCGCGGCGCGCTCGGCGGCGGCGACGGTGCGCCCGGCGCCGCGCGGCTCAAGCTTTCGGGGACTGCGCTGCGCGGCAAGGGCCGGCAGGTCATTCCCGCCGGCGAAGTGCTGGTGGTCGAGACCCCCGGCGGCGCGGGGCTGGGCGACCCTGAAGCGCGCGACCCGGCACTGGTCGCACGAGACCTGACGGCCGGTCTTGTCACGAAGACCGTGGCCACTCCTACCAAAGATCCAGCAGGAACCGTTGCATGAGCAAGACTCCCACTCCCAAGGCGCTGGCCGGTAACCAGCTCATCCGCAACCAGCTTGCCTGGAACCGGCTGCTCTCCGTGGTCRAGGAACAGGCGCAGGTGCTGATCCACACCGCCTTCGGCACCTCCACGCGCGAGGCCGGCGACCTGTCGGCGGGTGTATTCCTGCCCGACGGCCGGATGATCGCGCAGGCCGTKACCGGCACGCCGGGCCACGTCAACTCGATGGCCGAATCGGTCAAGCACTTCCTGCAGCGCTTTCCCATCGACACGATGGCAGATGGCGACGTGTTCCTCACCAACGATCCCTGGAAAGGCACCGGTCACCTGTTCGACATGACGATGGTCACGCCCATCTTCCATGGCGAGGGCGACAGGAAGCGTCCCGTKGCGCTGTTCGCCTCCACGTTGCACGTGGTCGACATCGGCGGCATCGGATCCAGCCCCGACGGGTTGGAAATCTACCACGAGGGCCTGTTCCTGCCCATCCTGCGCTTCGTGCGCCAGGGCACGGTGGACCCGGCCGTACGCGCCATCATCCGCGCAAACGTGCGCGACCCGGAGCAGGTCGAAGGCGACCTGTTCGCGCTGGTCGCATGCAACGAGGTCGGCGGCCGGCGGCTGCGCACGCTGCTGCGCGAGTTCAAGCTGGCCGATCTCGAGACGCTGGGCGACTTCGTCATCGCGCGCTCGGCCCACGCCATGCGCGAAGCACTGCGCGACTGGCCGCGCGGCACCTGGCACCACACCCTGGTGGCCGACGGCTACGACGCGCCAATCACGCTGCAGGTGTCGGTGACCATTGCCGACGACGGCATCACGGTCGACTACGCCGGCACCTCGGGCAGCGTGGCGCCCGGCATCAACGTGCCCAAGGCCTACACCGACGCCTATACCTCCTTCGGGATCCGCTGCCTGGTGGGTGCGGACGTGCCGAACAATGCCGGCTCCCTCGCACCCATTCGCGTGGAAGCGCCCGCGGGCTGCATCCTGAACGCGCTGCATCCCGCCGCCGTGACGGCGCGCCATGTGGTCGGGCAGTTGCTGCCCGACGCCGTGTTCGGCGCGCTGCGCCAGGCCCGGCCCGACCGCGTGCCGGCCGAAGGCGCCTCGTCGCTATGGAACCTGCAACTGGTCGGCGGTGAAGTGCTGGCGGGCACCAGCCAGGCCGACGCCGAGGCCGTGCGCCGCGGCGCGCGCTTCAACGTCATCAGCTTTTCCACCGGCGGCACCGGCGCACGGCCCGGMAAGGACGGGCTATCCGTCACCGCCTACCCAAGCGGCGTGCGCAACGTCTCGCTTGAGATCCTGGAGACGCAGGCTCCGATCGTCTTCGAGCGCAAGGAATTCCGCGCCGACTCCGGCGGTACCGGCGCTGCGCGCGGCGGCCTGGGCCAGGTGATCGAGGTGCGGCATGCGCAGGAAGACGCCGCCATGCTGATCGCGGCAGCCTTCGACCGCGTGGCCAACCCCGCGCGTGGCGCGCTCGGCGGTGGCGACGGCGCACCGGGCCGGCTGCGCCTGGCCTCGGGCGCCACGCTGCGCGCCAAGGGCCGGCAGATTGTGCCGGCGGGCGACCGCCTGATCGTCGAGACGCCCGGCGGCGGCGGCCTTGGTGATCCTGCAAAGCGCGACCCCGCGCTGGTGGCACGCGACCTTCGTGAACGGTTGGTATCGCCCGATGTCTCGGCGGCGCATGCCGATGGCGCGCCGGCCGACCCCGTCAACCCGTGACCTTACCCTTTCCCTGACCCTGTTTTCCACACCATGTTCCTCTCGAACCCATCATTCCCTCTTCGCGGCACCCTCCTCGCCGCGCTGCTTGCCGTGGGCGTTGCCGCCCACGCCGCTCCGCCCAACCACAGCGGCACCCTCACGCTGCTATCGACCAGCGAGCCGACCGCGCTCGTCACCATCGGCAATGTCGCCACGCCMATCCTGAGCGTGAGCGCCAAGGTCACCGAAGGCCTGCTGAAGTACGACTACGACGTCAACCCGCAGCCGCAGCTGGCCACGAAGTGGGCGATCAGCCCCGACGGCCTGAACTACACGTTCACGCTGCGCCACGGCGTGAAATGGCATGACGGCAAGGACTTCACCTCGGCCGACGTCGCCTATTCCATCGAACTGCTGAAGAAGATCCACCCGCGCGGGCGCAACACCTTCGCCAACCTCACGGCCATCGACACGCCCGACAAGTACACCGCCATCCTGCGGCTGTCGAAGCCCGCGCCGTACCTGATCCGTGCGCTCGTCGCGACCGAGACGCCCATCGTGCCCAAGCACATCTACGAGGGATCCGACCCGGCCAGCAACCGGAACAACAACGCGCCCATCGGCACGGGCCCGTTCAAGTTCAAGGAATGGGTGCGCGGCAGCCATATCGTGTACGAGCGCAACCCGGACTACTGGGACAAGCCAAAGCCCTTCGTCGACCAGCTGATCGTGCGTTTCATCACCGACCCTGCCGCCGCTGCCGTGGCCTTCGAGACGGGCACGGTCGACCTGGGCTACCGCACGCCCGTGCCGCTGGCCGACCTGGATCGCCTGAAGAAGGTGCCCTCGCTGCGCTTCGAGACCAAGGGCAACAGCTACTCGTCGAACGTGACGCGGCTGGAGTTCAACCTCGACAACGAATACTTCAAGAACGAGAAGGTGCGCCAGGCCGTCGCCCACGCGGTGGACCGCAACGTGATCGTGAAGGTCGTCAACTACGGCTACGGCCAGGTGAGCTACTCGCCGATCGCGCCCGGCCTCAAGGCCTTCCACGACCCGGCGCGCTCGCCCTACCCCCTCGACGTGAACAAGGCCAATGCATTGCTTGACGAAGCGGGCTACCCGAAGAAGGCGGGCGTGCGGTTCAGCGTGCCGCTGGACTTCAACCCCATCAGCGCCKATGGCCAGCGCCTGGCGGACTACCTGCGCGCGGCGCTGGMGCGCGTGGGCATCGCGGTGACGGTGCGCGCGCAAGACCCGAGCGCTTTCATCAAGCGCATCTACACGGACCGCGACTTCGTCTTCACCACCAATGGCGCGAGCAACCTGTTCGATCCGACCGTGGGCGTGCAGCGGCTGTACTGGTCGAAGAACTTCATCAAGGGCGTGCCCTTCTCCAACGGCACGCACTACCAGAACCCGGTGGTGGACAAGCTGCTGGAGAATGCGGCCGTGGAAAACGACCCGGCCAAGCGCGTGAAGCTCTTCAAGGCGTTCCAGGACACCGTGGCGCGCGACGTGCCCGACCTGAACCTCTACCAGCCGCTGTTCATCACCATCGCCAACCAGCGCGTGCATGACCATTCGCTGACGGCGGATGGCGTGGAGTCGAACCTGGCGGATGTGTGGGTGGACGAGCCGAAGAAGTAGGCGGGAGCGCCGTGGGTGCGCTGGCCGGCTAAGCCAGGGCACCCGGCATCCGTCCGGGATCGGGGTGCATCGCCCGCCGCACCGAGAAGCTCAGGCGGCCTTGCGCTGCTCCGCCCCCGGCACGGCCGCGATCAGGCTGCGCGTGTACGGGTGCCGCGGCTGGTCCCAGATGTCGCGGTGGCTGCCGGTCTCCACGATCTGGCCCTTGTTCATCACCATCACGCGATCGGCGATGTAGCGTACCACCKAGAGGTCGTGCGAGATGAACAGGTACGAGAGCCCGAAGTCTTCCTTCAGCTCCACCAGCAGGTTCAGGATCTGCGCCTGCACCGACACGTCGAGTGCCGACACGGGCTCGTCGAGCACCACCAGCGATGGCCGCAGCACCAGGGCGCGCGCGATGCCGATGCGCTGGCGCTGCCCGCCCGAGAACTCGTTGGGGAAGCGGCGCCCCGCGTCGGCCGGCAGGCCCACGCGCTCCAGGATGGCCGCGATGMGGTTGCGGCGCTCGGCGCGGTCGGCCACGCCGTGCACCTTGAGCACCGCTTCGAGGATATCGAACACGCTGCGCCGCGGATTCAGCGAGGCATACGGATCCTGGAACACCATCTGCACCCGGCGACGCCAGGGTTTGAGCGCCTTCTCCGACAGCGACGCGATGTCGGTGCCGTCGAACACGATGCGGCCCGACGTCGGGTTCACGAGGCGCAGCAGCGTGCGCGAGAGTGTCGACTTGCCGCAGCCCGACTCACCCACGAGCCCCACGGTCTCGCCCGCACGGATGTCGAAGGACACGCCGTCCACCGCATGTAGCACGCCGCCGCCGCGCTTCGGGTAATCGGTGCGCAACTCCCGCACGGACAGCAGGGGCTCGCCGGCCGCGGCTGCTGTACGTGCAGGCTCTGAGGCCCTGGGAGCAGGTACGTGCAGCGCGAAGTCGCGCACGCCAGTGACCGGGTCGAGGCGTGTGTGGATCTCCGGCAGGCGCGCATCGGCGTAATGCAACGCACTGCCCGCGTGCAGCGAGGCGCCAAGCAGGCCCCTGGTGTAGGCGTGCGACGGTGCGTCGAACAATGTGGAGGTCGGCGCGTCCTCGACCTTCTCGCCGCCGTACATCACAGCCACGCGATCGGCCCATTGCGCGACCAGGCCCAGGTCGTGCGTGATGAGTAGCAGCGCCATGTCGAGTTCGCGGCGCAGGCCGGCGAGCAGTTCGAGGATCTGTGCCTGGATGGTCACGTCCAGCGCGGTKGTCGGCTCGTCGGCCACCAGCAGGCGCGGCTTGCAGGCCACGGCCATGGCGATCATGACGCGCTGTCGCTGTCCGCCCGACAGGTTGTGCGGATGGTCGTCGATGCGCTGGTGCGGCTCGGGAATGCGCACGAGGTCGAGCAGTTCGATCGCGCGCTTGCGGGCGGCCAGGGCCGAGAGCTTTTCATGCCTGCGCAAGGTCTCCTCGATCTGCGCGCCGATGGTGTGCACCGGATTCAGCGATGTCATCGGCTCCTGGAAGATCATCGCGATCTCCCGGCCGCGCACTTCGCGCAACTGGGCCGCAGACAGCGCAAGGATGTCGCGCCCGTCGAAGTGGATGTTGCCGCGGAGCACCGTACCGGGCGCGAGCAGGCGAAGTAGCGCGAGCGCGGTGGTTGACTTTCCGCAACCGGACTCGCCCACCAGCGCAAGCCTCTCGCCACGCTGCAACGTCAGGTCGAGACCACGAACGGCCCGGATGGGACCGTCCGATCCGTGGAAGAAAACATCGAGGCCGCGCACGTCGAGCAGCGGCGGCTTGGCGGTGGCTTGATCTAGTACCATTTCAGTGGCGCCCCCTCAACCGAGGATTGAACGCATCGTTGAGCCCGTCGCCCACGAGGTTGAGCGCCAGCACCGTCAACACGATGGCCGCACCCGGCAACGCCGTGAGATACCACGCCGTGCGCAGCAGCTGCCGGCCCTGCCCGATCATGCTGCCCCACGACACCGCATTCGGGTCGCCCATGCCGAGGAAGGACAGCGCCGACTCGATGAGGATGGCGCTCGCCACCAGCACCGACGTCGTCACGATCACCGGTGGCAACGCATTGGGCAGCATCTCCTGGAAAATGATGCGGGCATGGCTGAAACCCTGGCTGCGGGCGGCGAGCACGAACTCTGTTTCGCGCAACGCACKGAACTCGGCACGCACCAGCCTCGCGATCACCGGCCACGAAGCCAGGCCGATGGCGAACACGATCATCGGGACCGAGGGCTGGCCGATAGCCACCACCACGATCACGAACAGGAACGACGGCATGGTCTGGAACAGCTCCGTGATGCGCACCAGCACGTCGTCGATGCGGCCACCGAAATAGCCGGCGGTGGCGCCCAGGAGCACGCCGATCACMACGCTCAGCACCGCGGCCACCACGCCCACCGCGAGCGACACGCGCGCACCGTGCGCAATGCCCGCGATGACGTCGCGGCCCAGCGAATCGCTGCCGAGCGGATATGCCGCGTCCCGGCCCGGCCACAGCAGCGGTGGCGCGACCATGTCGAGCGGGTCGCCCGGGTAGAGCAGCGGCGCGACCAGCGCCAGTACGAGCATGAACAGGAGCAGCACCACGCCCGCCACGGCGGCGGGGTTGCGCAGAAAAGCGCGCAGCGCGGCATGGCGGCTGGAGACAGGTCTGGCATCGGCCGCGGCCCTGGCGACTGGGGCGGCAGCGGGTTCAGGACCACGGGCCGCCACGGGCACCGGCGGAAGTGCCGGCGGAAGTGCCGGCGGATGGGCGATCGCGGAATCGGATGGGAAAGGTGTGGACATCGAGAGCTTTGAAAGCCTGGAATTTCGGAAAGAAAGAAGGGGCTGACGGGACCTCTCAGCGCACCTGAATGCGCGGGTCCAGCCATGCCTGCAACAGGTCGACCAGCATGTTGGACACGATGACCAGCAGCGACGACATCAGCAACACGCCAAGCAGCACCGTGTAGTCGCGCCCCGCCACCGAGTGGAAGGCCAGCCGCCCCAGTCCGGGCCAGCTGAACACGGTCTCGACCACCACCGCGCCGCCCAGCAGCGTGCCGAAGTGCATCCCGGCCACCGTGGTGACCGGAATCAGCGCGTTGCGCAGGATGTGGCGCAGGTTGACGGTCCACGGGTGCAGCCCCTTGGCCTGTGCRGTGCGCACGAAGTCCTGACGCGCTACCTCGAGCATCGCGGCGCGCGTGAGCCGGGAGAAGATTGCGATATAGAAGCCCGCMATGGCCAGCGCCGGCAGCACCAGGTGCCGCGCCACGTCGACCACATGGGTCCAGCCCGTGTAGCCCGCGCCGATGCTCTCGCTGCCGCCTGTCGGCAGCCAGCCCAGGTGCACCGAGAACAGCACGATGGCCATCAGGCCCAGCCAGAAGCCCGGCGTGGAATACAGCAGCAGCGCCAGCACGGAAAGCGTGCGGTCCTGCCAGCGGCCCACGCGCGTGGACATCACCGTGCCCGCGGTAATACCGATGGCCAGGGCAAACCCCAGCGCCGAGACCATCAGCAGCAGCGTGTTGCCAAGCCGCGCGCCGATCAGCGACAACACCGGCATGTTGTAGCGTGGCGAAACGCCGAGGCTGAGGTGCGCCAGGTTGTTCAGATAGGCGACCAGTTGCTKGGCCACGGGCAGGTCGAGCCCGAAGTGCGCGCGCAGCTGCGCCATGCTCTCCGCCGTGGCCGAGCCCGACTCTGCCGCCACAACATCGGCGGCGTCACCAGGAATCCATTGCATCAGGATGAAATTGACAAGGATCACACCGATGACGGTCGGCACGGCCTGCCATGCCGTGCGCACCAGCGTGCGACCCGCATTGCGCAGGTTCATGACGCCGCCGCCTCGGTCGGCCTGACAAGGCGGATGCCCAAGTCGCCTTCGCCTTTGCGTTCGACTTGTGCCACCAGGCCGATGCCCCAGTCCAGGTATTGCTGGTAGCCGGCATCGCGCCTGGTCAGGTCGGTGTTCGCGCGTAGGCTGCGGCAGTGGTCGTCATCGCAGGTCAGCGCATCTTGGGCGCCTGTGACCAAAGACGGGTGCGGGGCAACCGTGGTTAGGGCGACAACGCGGAGAAAAGCGTCGATGGCGCGCATTTGAGCGCCGGCAATATCGTTACCCGCGGTTTCCACGGGGAGGCAGGAGAGGCTCATGAGGGGCTGTCTGGGGAGGAATGCAAATCTGACAGACTAAGGCGGTCACCGCGCGCGCCCAACGAACTTTATCGTCTACGCATATCCGGTTTGCTTCGTTGAGCACGCGCGGGCGCGTACTACCTTTGCAGGCCGCGGAATCGAATGGAAGGGACTTCCCCGTCCCGAGGTCGCGGCGGAAGCCACCAGTTGGCACCGAAGTGCCATGATGGCTGCAACACAACCAGAGACGGGGAAGTCCATGACTATCGTTACCGTTGGCATGGGCAATGGCAGTGTGAGGGCAAGGTGCGCACCTGGTGGCACAGCGCGTGGTGGATCTGTCGCCAATGCCGGGCGGGCTGGAGACCAACGGTCGCAATTTCTGCTTGGCGCCCGGGTACAACCGTTATGATCACGGGTGGATTTTTCMGGAGCCTMTAGCCTCGATCCAACCTTTTGAACGAAATACATACGACGCGCCCTTTCGCCTGGTCCATGAGATGCCGGTGGTCAAGAAAACGGGTGATCCGGCCGATAGAACACTGTTGGACAGCTAACGGGTTAAGTAGAACAAGAGGGAGGGATGCAACAGTGGGTAGATGCCAGCGACCATGAGCGGCGCATCCCGGATCTGAGGCACGAAGAGCTAAGCCTTCATTCCGAGATCGCGAACATCKACAGAAAGCTGGTTGGCAGTCCGACCGCCGTCAGTCTCGCGTTGCGGGACGCCCGGAGGCGTGAGTTCGCCGTAGTCGAAGCAAAACTGAACGCCGTTGGCGGAGCGGCAAAATCGCAGACCGCAACGGACAGAAGATAAAAGAACGGAAGAGCAATGTCAGACGGATTCCATGTACACGGTGCCCACGACCACGTGCTTGAGCACGCGGCGGAAGTCGGTCACACCGACGGTTTTTCAGGTCGTATCGCTGTGATGACAGCGATCTTGTCGACGGCCGGGGCAGTTTTCGGCTATCAGGGCGGAGCGACCCAGAACGAAGCGCTTCTTCTGAAGAACGAAGCCGCCATTCACAAGACCGAAGCCGCCAATCAATGGGCCTACTACCAGGCGAAAGGACAGAAGCAGGCCATTGCTGAACTGACCGCACAGCTGCCCGGCGTGGATCAAGCCGCCGCCAAACGGGAAGCGCTGCGCTACGCGTCGGAGAAAGAGCAAGTCCGGCAGAAAGCAGAGGCGCAAGAGCGGGCCGCCAAGGACGCGGACGAGGCCAGTGAGACAGCCGTGCATCATCATCACCGCTGGGCCCAGGCCGTGGTTGCCATTCAGGTTTCT
Source organism: Cupriavidus sp. 05T41 (assembly GCF_056396525.1). Lineage (NCBI taxonomy): Bacteria > Pseudomonadati > Pseudomonadota > Betaproteobacteria > Burkholderiales > Burkholderiaceae > Cupriavidus > Cupriavidus sp. 05T41. The sequence goes on along the minus strand of NZ_JBFTLQ010000071.1, from coordinate 6,268 downwards.
ATTGCCTTGGCGGCGATCACGCTGCTCACGCGGCGCCGGTGGTTGCAGGTGGCATCGTACGGGATAGGCGCGGTTGGCGGTGTGCTCGCTGTCCTTTCAATGCTCCACGTCTAGGCAAACATGAAAACGACAAGCAAACAGCTCGGCTGGATTGTCCGCAGCGGAGACTATCTCTGCCCAAAGGGCCATCCCTCTTGGCTCGGGAAGAGCCTGGCATCCCACAGGCACAGGCGCTGAGACCTGAATTCGGGATGCTGGGGATTGATCCGAGCGTTCCAATCGAGCGGCGCGGCTATGTAACAGATATGTGATMCATGGTCATCTTCATGCCGGCTTGACTTCGGTCTGCATATTTTGCGGCTAAGCCGGCGCATTACGCCACGCCGTGCGTTAAGACGAACCGCTGACCAAGCGCGGCGGCACACTCACTGGCGTCCGCAAACTACCCTCCTTCACGCAGACTTGCTATACTTGTACAAGTTCCAGTACGAGTTATCCAAGGAGGGCGGTATGCGCACCATCCATTTCTCCGACGCCCGCAGCAACCTGAAGGCAGTCATGGACCAGGCCATCKACGACCACGACGCTGTCCTCATCACGCGCCGGGACGCGCCGAACGTGGTCATCATGTCGCAAGAGCAGTACGACAGCTGGATGGAAACGATGCACTTGCTCAGCTCGCCGGCTAACGCCGCGCGCCTGCTGCGTTCGATTCAGCAGCACCGCGCTGGCATGGCCGAGAAGCACGACCTGATCGACCCGGCCAGTGAATGACGCGCCAGCTGACCTTTATGCCCGACGCTTGGGAAGACTATGTCTATTGGCAGGGCCAAGACAAGAAAAGGCTCAAGCGCATCAACGCCCTAATCCAAGACGCCCAACGCGAACCGTTCGACGGGCTCGGCAAGCCCGAGCCGCTGAAAGGCAACCTGTCGGGCTACTGGTCGCGGCGCATCGACGACAGCAACCGCCTAGTGTATTTCGCCAACGACGATGAACTGACCATTATCGCTTGTCGGCTTCACTATGGCGACAAGTGAGCCTTAGAGGTTCTGATGCGAACTTCATCGCAGCAGCGACCGACCAATTCCGCCATCGAGAGATTTTGGTCTGCATAATAGTTATCAAATTACAAAGCAAGAAGTGTAATTTAAAGCACCTGCGACAAGGCTTCCCAAGTCGCGCGGGGCTGGATTCCTGGCAGCACCCACTCCGCCAATAAGGCAACGGCTATCGTGCCTTACCGCCTCCTCCTGCGTTGCTGCGTTACGATTATCCGAGCGCCGCTCGCTAAGGGACCCCGTGCTTATTCGAGTGGACGGGATACGCAACGGCGGTATCCGGCCATCCACGGACCGCTCGACCTCGGAAGTGCCCGTTMGCTCAACGCGCGTCGAAGGGCCGCAGTGGGTCGGCTTCGGAAAACTGCACGGTCCCTTGCACAGGGGTTGAATCCGGGCTAGGTTGGAACAGCCGTCATGCGCCGGCGGGGGCAGATATGGTGCGATTTGCACTTCTACCGAGGTTGCTGGCCTTTGCGGCCATGCTGTTCGGACCAGCGCTGCTTGCCCAGCAGAGGCCATCGATGCCGCTCATACTGACATCCCCCGCGTTTGCCCAAGGCGGGGAGATTCCCAATGTGCACACGTGCGAAGGCGCCGATGTGTCACCGCCCCTGGCGTGGTCAGGGTTGCCGCCCTCCACTGCCAGCCTGGCCTTGATTGTCGATGATCCGGATGCGCCAGACCCGGCGTCACCGCAAATGACATKGGTCCATTGGCTCGTGTACAACCTACCTCCGCGGCCCGGCTCGCTTGCACAAGGTATGAGCCGGCATAGCTTGCCGCCCGGCGCTCGCGAAGGTGTCAACGACTGGCACCGTGCCGATTACGGCGGGCCGTGTCCTCCAACTGGCCGGCACCGGTATTTCCACAAGCTATACGCCCTGGACGTCGTGCTGCCAGATCTCGGCAAGCCGGACAAGGCGGCGCTGGAACAGGCGATGCGGGGGCACATACTGGCCCATGCCGAACTCATCGGGACCTACCAGAAGCATGCGCGCTGACGTAGTCGTGCACTCGGTTCGAGCAGCACAGGCAGCGCGAAGCCATCGGTCTACGTCGGTTCATGCCACCGCATGACGACGGGGCATTTCGCCTCTCTTCGGACATCGCACGCTGTGCGAAGACGTCTAGAATTCGAGCGATCCTTGGAAGCGGTCCGGGCTGCACCCATCAAAGATCGACTCTGTCGGCACGAAGATAACGCGGACCGCAACCAAAGCGAAGTAGCAATCCGAACGACATTGATTGCGGAAATCGATTGTTCAGTCGGCCTTGATGTTCGCCTCCTTGATAACCTTGGACCATCGCGCTACTTCCGCGGTGATCTGCGAGCGGGCTTCATCCGGAGTGGTGTAGACGGGAATGACTCCCTGCTCGGTGAGCGCGTTCTTCACCTCTGCCTGCGCCAGGATGTCCTTTAGCGCCGCGCTCAGTTTGTTGGCAATCGGGGCAGGCAGGCCTGCTGGCGCCAGCAGGCCAAACATGGAGCTGACTTCAAACCCTGACAGGCCAGCTTCACTTGCCGTGGGCACGTCCGGCAAGACCCGTTGAGGCGTAGCCGAAGCCAAGGCACGCAGACGGCCGCCCTTGATAAACGACTGGGTGGCGGGCAATGTGTCGAAGACGACGTCCACCTGGCCGCCCATCAAATCGTTCAGTGCCGGGCTGCTTCCCTTGTACGGAACATGAGTGAGATCGACACCAGCCTGGCGCTTGAATAGCTCGGCTGCAAGATGCTGCGGCGACCCGTTACCCGAAGATCCATAGTTCATGCCGCCAGGCTTGGCTTTCGCCGCGGCGATGAACTCGGCAAGAGTCTTCCCCTTGAATGCCGGCCCCACAGTGACCACGAGTGGCACGCGTCCAAGCACTGCGATAGGCGCAAAGCTCTTATCCATCGTGAACCCTGCTGTAGATGGCAGCAAGACGCTGTTGATGGAGTGACTCGTCAGGGCGCCGAGCAGCAGCGTGTAGCCGTCCGGCCTTTCCTTGGCGACGTAAGCCGCACCAAGGTTGCCCGCCGCGCCAACCCGATTTTCGACGACGACTGGCCGGCCTAAGGACATCGAGAGCTTTTGACCTATGACCCGCGCAATCACGTCGGTCGCGCCGCCAGGCGTGTACGGCACGACGAGCTTGATAGGCTTGTCCGGGTAATCCGCTCTTGCAAGAGCAGGAAACAGCATATTTCCACCAATGACAACGGCTGCTATGAGTAGGCGTCGGCGCCGCGCGCCAAGGTAACCGAATGACAGATTCACGGAGTGTCTCCTTCCATGTGGGTCGTGTGATTAGTTGTGCCTGGCCGCCCGCCAGGAACTAGGTCCGAACTCTAGACAATCAGATTATTAATAATATAGGTGATATCACTAGCAACAATTTTCGAGGGGCTGGGCTATCCTTACGACCTACGTAGCAGCAAGGTGCGACGTTTCTGTCCCAGTACTCAGCAGGAAACTCATGTCCAACGAAGACCAAACCCCCAAAGGCGCTACTCCGCGCCATGACATCGCACCCGAAGCCGCGGCCACGGGCATCTCAAAGGGCCTTACCAACTACGGGGACCGCGGGTTTTCGCTGTTCCTGCGCAAGGCGTTTATCAAGGGGGCGGGTTACACGGATTCGGCGCTGGATCGCCCGGTCATTGGCATCGTCAACACCGGGAGCGCTTACAACCCGTGCCACGGCAATGCACCCCAGCTCATCGAGGCCGTGAAGCGCGGCATCATGCTGGCGGGCGGTCTGCCCATGGATTTCCCGACGATCTCGATCCACGAGAGCTTTTCGGCGCCGACAAGCATGTATCTGCGCAACCTCATGTCGATGGACACTGAGGAGATKATTCGCGCGCAGCCGATGGACGCCGTGGTGCTCATCGGAGGTTGCGACAAGACGGTTCCGGCCCAGCTTATGGGCGCCGCGTCCGCGGGAATTCCGGCTATCCAGCTGATTACTGGCTCCATGCTGACCGGCTCGCACCGTAGCGAGCGCGTCGGTGCCTGCACGGACTGCCGCCGCTATTGGGGCAAGTTCCGCGCAGAAGAAATCGATTCGGAAGAAATCGCGGACGTGAACAACCAACTGGTGGCCAGCGTGGGCACGTGCTCGGTGATGGGTACGGCCAGCACAATGGCTTGTATCGCCGAAGCGCTGGGTATGACGGTGCCTGGCGGTGCCTCACCCCCCGCAGTGACTGCTGACCGCATCCGCGTGGCGGAGCAGACCGGCGCCGAGGCTGTTCGCATTGCGAAGGAACGCCTCACCATCGACAAGATTCTCACTCCCGCCGCCTTCGAAAATGCCATGCGCGTCTTGCTGGCAATTGGCGGCTCGACCAACGGTATCGTTCACTTGGCCGCAATTGCGGGTCGTCTGGGCTATGACATCGACCTCGCTGGTCTGGATCGCATGGGCCGTGACACCCCGGTGCTGCTGGACCTGAAGCCGTCGGGTKACCACTACATGGAGGACTTCCATCACGCTGGCGGTATGGCAACCCTGCTGCGCGAACTGAAGCCTCTTCTGAACCTGGACGCCATGACGGTCACCGGCCGTACTCTGGGAGAGGAAATCGAGCGCTCCGGCCCCGGCTTCGCCCAGAACGTCGTCCGCTCTCGCGAAAATCCCATCTACCCGCAGGGCGGTATCGCCGTACTGAACGGCAACCTTGCCCCGGGTGGCTCCATTATTAAGCAGTCCGCGGCCCATCCGAAGCTTATGGAGCACGAAGGGCGCGCTGTGGTGTTTGAGAACGCCGAAGATCTGGTTAACCGTATCGACAGTGACGACCTCGATGTCACGGCCGACGACATCCTGGTGCTGAAGAACATCGGCCCGAAGGGCGCGCCCGGCATGCCTGAGGCCGGCTACATTCCAATCCCGCGCAAGCTTGCTCGCGCAGGTGTAAAGGACATCGTCCGCATCTCGGACGGCCGCATGAGTGGAACAGCCTTCGGCACCATTGTTCTGCACGTAACGCCGGAGGCTGCAGTCGGCGGGCCGCTAGCGCATGTTCGGAATGGCGACCGCATCAGCCTGTCAGTCTCGCGCCGTGAACTGAAGCTTCATGTCAGTGATGAGGAACTGAAGCGTCGGGCCGAGGAAAAGCCTGTGGTCGTACCGACGGCGGACCGCGGTTACCGCAAGCTCTTCCTCACGACGGTCAACCAGGCAGACCAGRGGGTCGACTTCGACTTCCTGCGCGCTGTGGAGAATCGCGGCAAGGTGCCTGGCAAGGGCGAATAGGGCTCAGGAGCCAAGGGCTCGGGAAAATAGTTCACAATGACAGCTTTCATTCCGAATCGTACAACCGCACCGGGCTCGCCCGCCGGTGCGGCTAGCCCGATGCCCAGCTCCGAGATGCTCTCCGCCGCTTTTGACGATAGCGCCAAATCCGATTTCGCCCAGCCAGATTCTTTGAGCGACATGGTCGCGACGCTTGAAGAAGACATCGTCTTCGGCCGGCTGCATCCTCGAGAGAGATTGGTCGAAGACGAGCTGATGGAGAGATTTGCCGTCAAGCGTCACGTTGTCCGGGACGCCCTCGCTGCCTTGGACCGCATGGGCTTGATTGAACGCCGCAAGAATATTGGCGCCCTGGTTCGGTCGTTCTCAGTTCAGGAAGTGAAGGAACTGTACGAAGTCCGAACCATGCTCGAGACTGAGGCAGCCAGGCGAATTGATCTGGAAATCGTTCCGTCACGCATCGACCACCTCATTGCCATTCAGCGGCAACACGACGCGGCTGTCGCAGCTGGCGACGCGCGCACCGTCTTCCGAGTGAACCTTGCCTTCCACCGCGAACTCTTTGCCCTGTGCAGCAACAACACACTGCAGAAGGCGATCTCTGAGTTCGCGCGGCAGACACACCCCATCCGCTTTGCCTCGCTTGTTTCGGCTGAGTACAGAGAACGGGCCCGCAAAGAACACTGGCTGATGATAGAAGCGCTTAAGGAGGGCGATATCGACACGCTCGTCACTCTTTGTGCTGGCCACCTTCTCCCATCCCGTGACGCATACCTGGAAGCGCAGCAGTACCGGCGGTAATCCAGCTTCTCGGCTCAATTCCTAACAAGTATTGATATGCCRCGCTGGGGCGCGGCTCGTGATCCTGCACGCATTTAGCGGCCGACCCTCCTATTGGCCGGACAGCGCTTGGCGTTGCGGCGACCCTCCTATTGGCCGGACAGCGCTTGGCGTTGCGG
>NZ_JBFTLQ010000070.1:0-40893 GCF_056396525.1 Cupriavidus sp. 05T41 | reverse complement strand
GGCGTCCTCAGCGGACGCCGGGGCCGGCTTCGGCAAGTTCGGCCGTTTCATCGCCGCCACGGCGCAGCGCGCGATCGAGCTGCGCGCGGTCCAGCTCGTGCTCCCAGGCCGACATCACCACCGTGGCCACGCMGTTGCCGATGATATTGGTCAGGGCGCGGCATTCGCTCATGAAGCGGTCGATGCCGAGGATCAGCACCATGCCCGCCACCGGGATGTCAGGCACCACCGCCAGCGTGGCGGCCAGCGTGATGAAGCCCGAGCCGGTCACGCCGCTGGCGCCCTTGGAGGTGATCATCGCCACGCCCAGCACGGTGAGCTGCTGCAGCAGCGTCAGCTCGATGCCGGTGGCCTGGGCGATGAAGATCACCGCCATGGTCATGTAGATATTGGTGCCGTCCAGGTTGAACGAGTAACCCGTGGGTACCACCAGGCCCACCACCGACTTGGAGCAGCCGAGCTTTTCCAGCTTTTCCATCAGGTGCKGCAGCGCCGCTTCCGACGAGCTGGTGCCCAGCACGATCAGCAGCTCTTCCTTGATGTAGGAAACGAAGCGGAAGATGGAGAAACCCGTGAGGCGCGCCACCGTGCCCAGCACCACCACCACGAACACGATGGCCGTGAAGTAGAACGTGCCGATCAGCTTKAGCAGCGGCACCAGCGAGCCCAGGCCGTACTTGCCGATGGTGAAGGCCATCGCGCCGAAGGCGCCGATCGGCGCCACCTTGGTGATGACGTGCACGATGTGGAAGAACACCTTGGAGACCTGCTCGACGAAGTCGAACACGATCTTCGAGCGGTCGCCCATGGCCGCCAGCGCGGAGCCGAAGAACAGCGAGATCAGCAGGATCTGCAGGATGTCGCCGTTGGCGAACGCGCTCACCATCGTGTCGGGGATGATGTGCATGAAGAACTCGACCGTGCTCTGGCCATGCGCCTGCGTCACGTACTGCGAGATCGCCTTGGTATCGAGCGTGGCCGGATCGATGTTGAAGCCCACGCCCGGCTTGAGCACATGCGCGGAGATCAGCCCGATCAGCAGCGCGAAGGTGGAGATGATCTCGAAGTACAGCAGCGCCTTGCCGCCCACGCGGCCCACCTTCTTCATGTCGCGCATGCCGGCGATGCCGGACACCACGGTACAGAAGATGATCGGCCCGATGATCATCTTGATCAGCTTGATGAAGCCGTCGCCCAGGGGCTTCATGGCCACGCCGGTGGCAGGCCAGAAGTGTCCGAGCACGATGCCGACCAGGATGGCGAACAGCACCTGCACGTACAGGATCTTGTAAAAGGGTTTCCTCATGATGTCGTCCTCGGTGTTTTTGACCGTGCCCGCCGCCGCAGCAGCGGCAGGTTCGCGCACCCTTGTCGATGAGGGYGCGTMTGGCTTATATAGTTGCAACCGTMGTGCCAGCCATGTGCCTCGCGCCAAACCCCTGATTCAAAAGGAAAAACCCTGAAGCGCAGGCGCGAGCACTCCGGCTTTCCGGAAATCCGGAAAGCCGGCGTCCGGAGATCCGGAAGCGGGCGGCTGCCGCAGGTGCCCGCTACGCCACCCGCGGCGGCGCGCCGATGCACGCAGGCCACGCGCACGCGCGCAAAGCGGCGAAGCGGCCCGCGCGACCCCGTATAATTCAGGGCTTCCACCTGACCCCAGCGGCCGGCGCGCGCGCCGGGCATCCAGCTTCCTGGTGCCGCATGCCGCCCGACGCCCGCCAAGCCACGCATGAGCAGCTTCTATCAGCACCACGTTTTCTTCTGCCTCAACCAGCGCGAGGACGGCGCTGCCTGCTGCGCGGACCACAATGCCAAGGCCATGCAGGAATACGCCAAGAAGCGCTGCAAGGCGCTGGGCATCGCCGGCGGCGAAGGGCGCGTGCGGATCAACAAGGCCGGCTGCCTGGACCGCTGTGAACTCGGCCCGGTGCTGGTGGTCTATCCCGAGGCCGTCTGGTACACCTTCGTCGACGAGCATGACATCGACGAAATCATCGACAGCCACCTGGTGGGCGGCAAGCCGGTCGAGCGGCTGATGCTCGACCGCTGAGCCGCCGGTCCGCKGACACCCCGGGCCTGTTGAACCGTTGCAACCCGGGCGGCGCCCCGCCCGCGCCAGCCATCCCGTTGCCCAGCATTCCCGTCATCCTGTTTCCTGCTTCCCGTCTGCCATGAACGCGCATACCCAGGTACACACCATCGCMGGCCCGGCCGGCGCCATCGACCTCTCGGTCGACCTGCCGCAGGGCCAGGCCCCGCGCGGCCTGGCCCTGGTGGCCCATCCGCACCCGCTGTTSGGCGGCACCAAGGACAACAAGGTGGCGCAGACCCTCGCACGCAGCTTCGTGCAGCTGGGCTACGCCACCGTGCGTCCCAACTTCCGCGGCGTGGGCGGCAGCGCCGGCACGCACGACAACGGCGTGKGCKAGCAGGACGACCTGCTGGCCGTGGTGGACTGGATGCGCACGCAGACCGCCTGGTCGCCCGAGGCAGCCACGCTGCCGCTGGCGCTCGGCGGCTTMTCGTTCGGCAGCTACGTGGCCAGCCACGTGGCCAGGCGCCTGGCCGCCGCCGGCGCGCCGGTGCAGCGCCTGGCCATGGTGGGCACCGCCGCCAGCCGCTGGGAGGTGGCCGAGGTGCCGGCCGACACCATCGTCATCCACGGCGAGCAGGACGAGACCGTGCCGCTGGCCAGCGTGTTCGACTGGGCGCGCCCGCAGGAACTGCCGGTGATCGTGATCCCCGGCGCCGACCATTTCTTTCATCGCAAGCTGCACCTGATCAAGCAGCTCGTCGTCAATGCGTGGGACCAGTGACGCGTGCGACAACCGTGGCGGGGCCGGCAAGCTGCCGCCCGGCCGCGTCGCCTCAGGCACCCCTTCGCAACTTCTTCTTTGCCGGAAAACTGAAACATGTTGAATAGAGCCACGCCGCTTTTCGCGTCCGCCAACACGTCCACCCTGGTCGCCGCCGCCACCGCTGCCGTGATCGGCACCGCCTCGCTGCTGGCCGCGGCCCCCGTGCGCGCCCAGGGCGTGCCGATGCCGCAGGTGGCCGCCAAGTCCTGGATGCTGTACGACGTCACCAGCGGCCAGGCCCTGGCCTCGCAGAACGCCGATGTGCGCATCGAGCCGGCCTCGCTGACCAAGCTGATGACCGCCTACCTGGCCTTCGCCGCGCTCAAGGAAAAGCGCCTGACGCTGGACCAGACCGTGGTGCCGACCACCGTCGTGCTCAAGGTCAAGAGCGATGAATCGCGCATGTTCCTCGAGCCCAACAAGCCGGTMAGCGTGCAGGACCTGCTGCTCGGCCTGATCGTGCAGTCGGGCAACKACGCCGCACTGGCGCTGGCCGAGGCCGTGGGCGGCTCGGAAGAAGGCTTTGTCGCGATGATGAACCGCGACGCCCAGCAACTGGGGATGAAGAACACCCACTTCACCAATACCGACGGCATCCCCGACCCGAACCACTACACCACGGCCAATGACCTGGCCACGCTGACCACSCGSCTGATCAAGGACTTCCCCGAGTACTACRGCATGTACTCGCARAAGGAATTCACCTACAACAAGATCCGCCAGCCCAACCGCAACCGCCTGCTGTACATCGATCCCACCGTGGACGGCGTCAAGACCGGCCACACCAAGTCGGCCGGCTACTGCCTGATCTCCTCGGCCAAGCGCCCGCTGGCCAATGTACCGAACGGTTCGCGCCGGCTGATCTCCGTGGTGATCGGCACCACCACCGAAAGCGTGCGCACGCAGGAAAGCCTGAAGATCCTGAACTACGGCTTCCAGTTCTTCGACACCCTGCGCCTGTACGACCGTGGCCAGGTACTGGCCACGCCGGACATCTACAAGGGCAAGGAATMCACCGTCAAGATCGGCGTCAAGGACGAGACCTTCATCACCGTGCCCAAGGGCACGGGTGGCCGCATCAAGCCGGTGCTGGRGCGCCAGGAACTGTTGCTGGCGCCGATCGCGGCCGGCCAGCAGGTGGGCACGGTCAAGCTGATGGACGGCGCCACCAAGGTGGCCGAGTTCCCGGTGGTGGCGCTGGAAGCGGTGCCCGAAGCGGGCTTCTTCGGCCGCCTGTGGGATACCATCCGCTTGTGGTTCAAGCGCAAGTAGGAGGGCCCAGCAATGAGCACCGATGATCCCAAGGGCAAGCCGGGCGAGATCACGCCGGCCGAGTCGCTGATCGAATACCCCAGCCATTTCCCCATCAAGGTGATGGGCACCATGCAGGACGGCTTCGCCGAAGCCATTGTCACGCTGGTGCAGGACTTCGACCCCGACTTCCATGCCGGCAAGATGGAAATGCGCCCGTCGCGCAATGGCAACTACCTCGGCCTGACCGTCACGGTCTGGGTCACCAGCCGCGAACAGCTCGACGACCTGTACCGCGCGCTGACCTCGCACCCGATGGTCAAGGTGGTGCTGTAGTGGCCGGGAGACCGGCTTGCGCCCCTCTCCCGCCCGCGGCAGAGGGGCCGGGGGAGAGCGCGGGCGCCTGATACGTCGCCATCCGGGACATACGCCGCAGGCTTCGCTTCTTGCGGCTCCCGGCCAGACCACCGCTCTCCCCGGCCGCCTGCGCAAGCGGCTTTGGCGCATCCGCCGGCTTCGTCCGGCGACAGCTTTTTTCCCCTGCCGCCCTGAAGCCGCCACAATGGCCCACCGCCGAACCCGCGCGCCCATGCCGTCGCTATGGCGCCGCGCCCAGATCCAGAACTAGAAAACCATGAACACCATCACCCTCAAGCCCGGCAAGGAAAAATCCCTGCTGCGCCGCCATCCCTGGGTCTATGCCACCGGCGTGGCCGCCACCGAAGGCCGCTGCGAACCCGGCAGCACCGTGGTCATCCGTGCCGCCGACGGCCGCTTCCTGGCGCGCGCGGCGTACAGCCCCTCGTCCCAGATCCGCGCGCGGGTGTGGAGCTTCGACGAGAACGAGCCGGTCGACCACGCCATGTTCAAGCGCCGCGTGTCCGCCGCGCTGGCGCATCGCAAGCAATGGGTCACCGACAGCAATGCCGTGCGCCTGGTCTTCGGCGAGTCCGACCGCCTGCCCGGCCTGGTGGTGGATTACTACGGCAGCGGCGCCACCGGCCAGCTGGTGTGCCAGTTCAATTCCGCCGGCGTCGAGGCATGGAAGGACGCGCTGGTGCAGGCGCTCGTCAAGGAGACCGGCTGCCCCAATGTGTACGAGCGCTCCGACGCCGCCGTGCGCGAACGCGAAGGCCTGCCGCTGGTCACCGGCGTGCTGGCCGGCGCCGAGCCCGATCCTGAACTCAATGTCACCGAACACGGCGTGCGCTATTACGTGGACGTGCGCAGCGGCCACAAGACCGGCTTCTACGTCGACCAGCGCGACAACCGCAAGCTGGTCGGCGACCTCGCCGCCGGACGCGAAGTCCTCAACTGCTTCTGCTACACCGGCGGCTTCTCGCTGGCCGCGCTGCGCGGTGGCGCCACCGCCGTGACCTCGATCGATTMCTCCGGCGAAGCGCTCAAGACCGCCGCGAACAATGTCACGCTCAACGGCTTCGATCCCGCGCGCGCCACCTGGCTCGACGCCGACGTGTTCAAGACCCTGCGCCAGTTCCGCGCCGAAGGCCGGCAGTTCGACCTCATCGTGCTGGACCCGCCCAAGTTCGCCCCGTCGGCCCAGCATATCGACCGCGCCGCGCGCGCCTACAAGGAAATCAACCTGGTCGGCATGCAGCTGCTGCGCCCGGGTGGCCTGCTGTTCACGTATTCGTGCTCGGGCGCGATCAGCATGGAGCTGTTCCAGAAGATCGTGGCCGGCGCGGCGACGGACGCACGCGTGGACGCGCGCATCCTGCGGCGCCTGTCGGCCGGCACCGACCACCCGATGCTGTCCGCGTTCCCGGAAGGCGAATACCTCAAGGGCCTGCTGCTGGAAAAGATCTGAGTCTGAGGCGGGGGCCGGGGCCGGCGGCAGCGCCGTCATCGCAATTTCACGCGGGCGTCGCCGCTCCGTCACAAACCCCGCCTATAGTCCGGTATGCGGATGCGGCATTGGCAGGTGTCCTCCGCCTCTTCCTATCAGTCTTCGTGGTAGTTGCCCCGCGGCGTAGCGGGGCTTTTTTTTAGGCGCGGGCCGGGCTGCCTAGCGCGTCCTGTCCCATCGCCGCCCGCACCGCGTTGCAATGCCGGACGAGATTCGGGCGCGACAGCACGAAGCGCTTCAGCGGCGTGTCGATATCGTAGCCATGGATATTGGCGACGAACCCGTACAGGCCCGCATCGGTGCTGGCGGGTGCCGCGCCGAACAGGAAAGGCTGGTCGCCGATCAGGCCGKAGAGCACCGCGAGATCGGCCACGCCGCGCGCGTACACCTCGTCCGCTTCGAAGCGCCCGATCCCCTGGTAGTAGTACCGCTCGAAGTTGTATTTCTGCGCGCCGGCCAGCGCCGCTTCGGTGAGCTCAGGATGCTCGCGCAGCAGGGCCGCCATGAAGCTCGGCCAGTAGCGCTCATCGCGCCAGCGCGAGTACGACATGACCCAGTAGAGATCATCCAGCGTGCGCCGGATCATGTGGTCCAGGCCATGCTGCGCCTCGGTCAGCGACGCATCGATGGCCAGGCTGTACTTCTGCTTGAGATGCCGCACGATGGCGTCGCTGTCGCCGATCGCCTTGCCGTCGTCGTCCACATAGGGAAGCTGCCCGCGCGGGGCCAGCTTCGTGTCGAGGATATGGCGGTGCGCGAATGGCAGGCCGCTGAGCCGCAGGAAGGCAAAGACCTTGAGGCCGTAGGGATTGTTGTCTTCGAGGCCGAACAGGCCCGGGTAGGAAAAGAGGGTGATCATGCGCGCTCCTCTCGGGCCCTTCCCGCGGCCGTCTCAAGGGTTCGGGAAAATGCGGGCGACTTCAGGATCTTTGCACCGGCGCAAGGCGGCGCGCGTCAGGCGTTGCGGCCGCCGCGCCGCCTGCACGAGCGCGACCTACACCAGCGCGACCTTCCCGCTCTGCAGATCGTAGACCGCGCCGACGATGTCGATCTTCTTGTCGCCGTAGCGCTTCTGCACCACCGGCGGCGAGGCCTTGAGGCGGATCACCTGCCGCCGCACGTTCTCCGCGACCGCGCTGCCGGGCAGGTCGGCGGGCCCGGTCTTTTCCGCGGCGATCACCGCCGGCTTGATCGCCGCCACGAGGCCCGGCAGATGCCCGGGCAGGACCGCCTTGTCCTTCAGCACCTTGATCGCGGCGTCGACCGCGCCGCAGTTGGTGTGGCCGAGCACCACGATCAGCGGCACCCCCAGGAACTCGATGCCGTATTCCAGGGAGGCCAGCAAGTCGGGACTGACGATATTGCCGGCGACGCGCACGACAAACAGGTCGCCGGGCGCCTGGTCGAAGGCCAGCTCCGGCGCGACACGGGAATCGGCGCAACCCAGGATCGCGGCAATKGGGTACTGCACCTGCGCGCGGGCGGCGCGGCCGGACGAAAAATCGCGCTCGTCGGGCGTGTTCGCCGCATAGCGCGCGTTGCCGTCCATCAGCCGCTTCAACGCCTGCGCAGGCGCGATCGCGTTCTGCGGCGGCGCGCCCGGTGCCGGCGCATCGGCCGCGAGTGCGGCACCGATGCTCCACGGCGCCAGCGCGGCGAGCGCGCCGGTCCTCAGGAAGCCGCGGCGCGAAACATGGCTCGCATGCCGGGCGTCATCACACAGTTCACACAGATCGCACATCTCGTCCTCCCTTCGCCGTCCGATTCCGCGAGCCGCCGCAGCGGAGCACGGGCCCGGGGGCCGATGGCCGGCGACGTCGCGATTTGCGGCTGCCCGCAGCTTGCGCGAGCGCCTGCGATCCAGTCCGTGCAGGAAGGTTAGGAGATCCCGCGCGACATTGGGAGCCAATCTGGCGCCCGGCAAGCGCCGCCATCCGGAAAACCCGGCGGCGCCTCACCCGGGCCGGCAGGATCGGGCGGCACCATGCTGCACTGCGTTCAGGCCGGCATGACCGGTCGCGGCGCCAGGAACGTGCCATCCGGCTGGTAGAAGACGAGCGCGTCCACCACGCCCGGCGAGGGGCTGCGAAACGCGACGCGATATCCGGCGAGCCCCTCGATATCGAAGGACCGCCCGTCGAACGGCAACAACCGGCGAACCTGCTGCGTCGCAATGCGCAAGGTCAGCTCGCCCGCCGCGTCGAGCACGACATCGATTTCCTGCGCGCCATGCAGGAACCTGCCGGCGCACAACGCGCGGAAGGCGGGATCGAGCACATCGCCGGCGGCCTTGCGGCGAAAGACAATGTCCGCGACCATTGGCTCGAATGGTGCGGTGATCCGGTCGATGACGCCCTCCCGGTCATAGCCGAAGGTGAGTGCCAGGCAATCCGGATTGATCTCGGCCGGCTTGTCAGGGACGGTGAACACGTCGTAGTGGCGATGCTCGAGCGGCCCCGACATGCCGCGCCAGCACCACGCCAGCTTGCCACCCTCGCTGGCAATGCCGATCCGTCCGTAGGCCGGGTGTTMGTACTCGCCGACATAGTCGTCAAGCGCGTGGCTCGGTGCCGTTCCGGTGCGGCGCAATTCGCCGCGCGCCTGCCGGTMGACCTTCTGCTGGGCCAGCACCTCGCGGCRCATGGCGCGGAACCGCCCGAACCAGTCGACCGGCTGGTGGCCACAGAGCCGGTCGAACGCGGCATAGGCGAGAATTTCCGGCACGCTGCTGGCGTCGCGGTTGGTCAGCACCGCGACGCCGATCCGGCGTTCCGGCAGCATCGCCATCGCGGTGCCCCAGCCGACCCACGAGCCGGTATGCGACACCTTGCGCTCGCCGCGATAGTGCTCCACCGTCAGGCCGAGCCCGTAGTGACAGTCACCGACCTCGCTGAACACGGAGCGCCCGGCATGCACGTTCGGCGTCATCATCTGGCGCACGACATCTGCCGACAGCAACGGCTTGCCGTCGATGGCGCCCTCGTTCATGAGCAAGCGCATCCATCTTGCCAGGTCGGACACCGAGGCATTGAGCCCGCCGGCGGCTAGCGCGCGGATCGGCGTKAGCGTCGCGCGCCGGCTTTCTTCGCCCTGCCTGATGTGGGGATGCGCGTGGTCGGGCGCAGCGGCGAGCGCCTCGATGCCGAGTCCGAAATGCGCGAAGCCCAGCGGACCAAGCAGGCGCCCGGTGGTGAACGCCTCCCAGCGCTGCCCGCTGATGCGCTCCGCGATGTGCCCGGCCACCACATAGCCGAGGTTCTGGTACTGGTACGCAGCGCGCAGATCGCGGCTTGGCTCCAGATGGCGCAACGCCGCCAGGATCTGCGCCATKGAGAGGTCGCCCGGCGAGTGGATCCAGTCGTGGCGCGGCAGTCCGCTGTGGTGGGAAAGCAGATCCCGCACCGTCACGCGCTCCGTCGCCACGGCATCGTGCAGCCGGAACTCGGGGATGATGTCGCKCACGGGTTGCGCCCAGTCGAGCCTGCGCTCGTCCACCAGCAGCCCCAGCCCGGCGGCCGTGAAAGACTTCGTCAGCGAGCACAGGAGAAACTGCGTGTCTTCCGTCACGGGCAGGCCGGTGTCGGTATCCCGCACGCCATAGCCCTTCGACAGGAGGATCTCGCCATCCCGGATCACGGCGACGGCAACGCCCGGCACCCGCCACTCGTTCATCGACGCTTCGACAAGKCTATCGAAATCACGCAGCGCGGGGCTTTCCATCTTGTGCATGCTCGCTCGGGAAGAAGCCTGGAGGAAGGTGTGCCATCCGCGACGATTTTCCCGTTTCCCGCCAGCGCTCTMAAGTCGGCATTCACCCGAGTGCCTGCATTCGGGTTTATGCCAGCTTTTCGCAGGTTCTGCGTTGCGGTCTACTGAAGGCGAGTTGAGACGTGGCTGGAGCGTGGATCGGTACCGATTGGCTTGCCACTACATTCCAGCTGTGGATTCCTACTTCAGGAGACAAGACCATGGTGACCAAGCAGGATGATGCCTTCGTTCTGAAGAACCTTCTCGCGCTGGCGGCAGTGGAAGCGCTAGGCGGCGCGATTGCGCTAGGGTTCGCCTTCAACCTGCTGACCTGACTGCAAGGACCTCGGCGGTCCTTCATCGGCGTCACGTACTTCGCGTACTTCACGTACTTCAAGCACTCCACCTATTCGCGTTCCCCGGTGCCGGCCTGACGCCGGCCGGTCCCGGGGAACGTCGTCAACTCAGTTCAACMCGCCCGGATTCTGCGCAGTMGCGCGCTGCTTGGCCTTGGCAGCCCAGAACGCGCCAATCTGCCTTTGCGAGACCGAGCCGGTCTTCTTTACATCGATCTCGTCGAAGTGCTTGTAGACCTCGGGCATGCCGGCCTGCGCCTCCTCGCGCGTGAGCTTGCCGTCGTGGTCGGTGTCGGCAGCCTTGAACGTTTCGGCGAATTTCGCCTTGGCTTCCTTTGCGTTCATCGGCTGCTGCGGCTGCTGCGGCTGCTGTGCGCCGACGGTTCCGCATGCGAGGATGGCGGCCAGAGCCAGGCTGGCGGTCGACATTAGTCGTGGAATCATCAGAGTCTCMTTGAGCACTTCGATAATGAGTCCGGCCGGTCCCGCGCTTGTCCGCGGCCGGCCTGCTCTTGCTGGGGTCGGGAGAAGTCGATCCGCGGCCCCTTGGCAACGATCATGGTCGGCTTTCGGGTATTGCGGAATTCATTTGTTTCGGCAGCCGATATTAGACTTTCCGAGGGCGGACGGTGGCGCGAGGCAGGTCCGGCGCGGCGGCGGACCGCGCCATGCCGTACGCTGCAGCACGGCAACTTCCTGGAAATATCCCTGCCGGCGTGCCGGCGCGGACTGCGATCTTGCGGGATCGGGGGCAAGGCGGGGGGCGGAAAAAACAAAAGGCCTGCATCGCTGCAGGCCTTTTGCTTCATGACTTGGTGCCCAGGAGAGGACTCGAACCTCCACAGTGTTGCCACCGCTAGGACCTGAACCTAGTGCGTCTACCAATTTCGCCACCTGGGCAAGGTGAGCGGCGCATTTTACCGGACAATCCAGAAAATGCAAGCACCACTTGCCTGCCTGCGCGGAAATGGCCCGGATGCCGAACGCCAATGCGCAAACGGCGCAGCGGCGGCCGGCAACGGCCGATGTCACTGCCTGCCGGAGACAAGCCGGTCGTTGCGTTCGGCGAGGGACCGGATCAGGCCGTCCACGCCGCCTTGCTGGATGATGTCGTTGAATTGCTGGCGGTATGTCTGCACCAGCCACGCGCCGAGCACGTTCAGGTCATATACGCGCCAGCCTTCGGTGGTCTTGTGCAGGCGGTAATCGATCTGCAATGGCTGGCCGCCCGTCATATTGGTAGCGACCGTGCGCACCACCACGTCGGTCTCCGTCGGCTCGATGCGCGACGGCGGATACTCGATCTGCTGGTCCGGGCGGAGCTGCGCGATTGCGCCTGCGTAAGTGTGGATCAGCAGCAACTTGAACTGTTCGATCACCTGCTGCTGCTGTGCCGGCGTCGCCGCGCGCCAGTAGCGGCCCATGGCGAGCTGCGTGGTGCGGTGCAGGTCGGTGTAGGGAAGGATGTCCCGGTTCACGATCGATATGATCCGCGGGATATCGCCTGGCGCGACCGCATGCGTGCGCACCTCGTTGAGCAACTGCTGCGTCACGGTCTGGATCAGCGCCTGCGCCTTCKACTGGTCGTCGACCTGCGCAAAGGCCGCGCCGCTGAACGCGGACAACGCCAGGAAGGAAGTGATCAGGAATGCTTTCATCTGGGAACCTGCGCGGATAGTCGGTGCGTTCCCTATTGTGCGAGATTTTCCGGTGACCCGCCAAGGCGGGGCATTTCACCCGCCTCCGTCTCGCCACCGGCGGCCATCGGGCGCTATTCGATGAAGACGTAGTCGGCCCGGTAGGGCACGCGGTCTTCCTGCCCTTCCTGCGTGCAGGCCTGGGGCAGCGCCACGCCGCCATGCGTATTCAGCCGCTGGACGTAGCGCGCGGACCCCAGCAGGCCGGCGCCGCCGACACTCGTCGCCTGCAACAGCAATAGCGGAATGCTGCCCGGCTCCCGCGCATTCGCCGCCTGCCGCAAAACCTTGCCGGTCAGCTTGCTGCCATCGGGCGCTTCCCAGCTCGGGCCGGCGTAGTGCTTGACGGCGAGCTTGCCGCCGGCGTCGTACAGGTCTGCCTCGGGCGCCTTGAAGCTCCATAGCAATTGCCCGTTCTGATCGCGCTTGCACAGGTAGATCTGCACGCCGGAGGCGCGCATGGTGGCGATCGTGCGGACCGCATCGGCGGGCTGGAGATCGGGCGGCGCGGCGCCCTTGTCGACGGCACAGCCCGTCACGGCGCAGCAAGCCAGCGCGCATGCCATGCCGCGCACGATGCGCTTCGCCCTGCCACTACTGCGGGAACCCGGCAACATACGGCCTCCTTGCCCAAGCCTAGGCAGCATAGTACTTGGCGGACCGGGCTGCCAGGATGGCGCCGCGATCTGCGCCGTGTTCGCCGCGTTCGCCGCGGCATGTCCGCGCTCGCCCGCCGCGACGGCTCGGGCGCCATCTTGACCGGCACGCAAACAGCAAGGCGCGTCGCCTGGCGGCACCGCGCCGTGTGACTTGAACGCTTGCGTATAATCCAGGTTTCCGCGATCCGCTCGCCAGCGAGCCAGCCGATCGCCTGAATCCCGGTCATCACACCCCRMGCCAGCCAGGCCGGTGCAGGCCCCGAGCGCGGTAACACCGCCAGGCCACTGACCACCCCTCGCGGAAGTGGATCGCCGGTCATGCGGCGCCCCTTCCTTGTGTTCCTCCCCGGCGCCCCGGCCGTCCAGCACCTCGATTGTCGTTCCCCGACGCTCCGCCAGCAGGCGAAGCCACGACAATCGCAAGCCATTGTGCGATTGCCGGCTCAGCCAGACCATCCGAAACGTGTTTCCGCTATGAGCCATTTTCCCAAGCTCGCGCTGAGCCTTGTGCTGGTCGCACTGTTCCACCTGACGCCGGCGGCCCTGCCGGCAGCCCTTGCCGCCGAAGCGGCGTCGGAGGCCGCCGCATCGCAGCCGGCTATCCTGACGCACGCCGAGGCGGTGGCCGAGCTCAAGCGCCTGCAGACCGAGCAGGATCGCATCAAGCAACTGGCGTCGAGCGCCACCAGCGGCACCAAGCTCGACGGGCTCGACGACGTCATCCAGCAACTGGCGACGGACGTCGACAAGCTGGCCACGGCATTGACGCCCCAGCGCGCGCAGTTGCAGGCACAGCTCGATGTGCTCGGCCCGCCGCCCGAAGCCGGCAGGACGCCGGAGGCACCCGCCGTCGTGCGGCAACGGGCTGACCTCAATGCGCGCAGGGCGCAAATGGACGTCGAGCTCAAGCAGGCGGCCGAGAGCAAGGAAAACATCGCCAACCTGAAGTCGCAACTCGGCAAGCTGCAGCGCAGCCAGATGAAGAACCAGCTCGCCTTGCGCTCGGAAAGCATCCTGAACCCGCAGTTCTGGGCGCCGTTGTCCGCGCCGTCGATGGACGACCAGGAGCGGCTGGGCGAATTCAAGGAACAGCTCGTGTCGATGCTGCAACTGGCGTGGCAGCCCGGGCAGCAGGCCGTCACCGCCGCGCTCCTCCTGCTCGCCCTCGCCGTGTGGACACTCGGCCGGCTGCTGATCGAGCGGGCGCTGGCATGGTTCTGCCTGACGCGGCTGCCGGAAAGCCGGTTGCGCCGCAGCGCCCTGGCGCTGGCGACTACGCTGACCACCCTGGTGACGACGGCCCTCGCGGTACAGATCGCCTACACCGCCTTCACCCGCCACTATGCATTGCCGCCTGAACTGCAGGACCTGCTCAGCGAACTGGCGAAGCTGACCTTGACCAGCGCGCTGATCGCGGGCCTGGGGCGGGCGCTGCTGTGCACGCGCCACCCGTCGTGGCGCCTGCCCGCGCTGGCCGACCCGGTGGCGCTGGCAATGAAGCCGTTCCCGACCGTGCTGGCCGGCCTGTTGCTGCTGGCCGGTACGCTCGAACAACTCAACCGGACCGCCGACACCAGCGTGCAGGTCACGCTGCTGGGCCGCGGCCTGGTCTCGCTGGTGGTGGTGCTGACCATCGGCGCGGCGCTGCTGCGGGCCAACCGCGTGCGCACCGCGCTGGCGGCGGCCGGTGAGCCGCCAGAAGCGCGAGCCGCGCTGGCAGGCATGATCCACGCCGGCGTGACGATCACGATCATTGCCTCGCTCGGCGCCCTGCTGGTCGGCTATATCAGCTTCGCGCGCTTCCTGACCTACGAGCTGGTCTGGTTCGACATCGTGCTGTGCAGCCTGTACCTGCTGACACGGCTGACGCGCGATATCTGCCAAGGCCTGTTCTCGTCGCATCACACCAGTGKCCGCGTGATCAAGCAGCTGTTCGGCGCGAACGACAGCCACCTGGAGCAGGTCTCCACCGTGTTGTCCGGGATTGGCGCGAGCCTGCTGCTCCTGGTGGCCGTGATCGCCCTGCTGACCGGCGGCTTCGGCACCACGCCCGTCGACCTGCTCAACAGCCTGCTGACAGTGCTCGGGGGCGAGAGGCTGCGCAGCCTCAACATCATGCCCGAGCGCATCATGAACGCGATGATCGCGCTGACGGCCGGCATCTGGCTGCTGCGCTCGGTGCGCCGCTGGCTCGACGCGGAACTGCTGCCCAAGGTCTTCACGGAGCCCGGCCTGCGCGCCTCGCTGATCACGCTGTTCAGCAATGTCGGCTACGTGCTGGTGGTACTGCTGACCTTGTCGCTGCTGGGCGTCAGATGGGAGAACCTGGCCTGGATCGTCAGCGCGCTGTCGGTTGGCATCGGCTTCGGCCTGCAGGAGATCGTCAAGAACTTCGTCTCGGGGCTGATCCTCCTKACCGAGCGGCCGGTCAAGGTGGGCGACATGGTCAGCATCGGCGGCGTGGAGGGCGACATCCGGCGCATCAATGTGCGCGCGACGGAGATCCAGCTCGGCGACCGCTCCACCGTGATCGTGCCGAACTCGCAGCTGATCTCGCAGAACCTGCGCAACGTGACCATGAGCAACAGCACCCAGGGCGTGGCGACATTGCTGCTGACCTTCCCGCTGAACATCGATCCGGAGCAGGTGCGAGACCTGCTGCTCGATGCCTATCGCGAGAACGAGACCATTCTCGACCTGCCCGCGCCGTCGGTCACGTTCAGCCAGCTCGCGCCGAACGGGATCACGCTGAGCGTGACGGGCTATGTCGGCAGCCCGCGCATCGCCACMACCACCAAGAGCGATCTGCTGTTCGAGATCCTCAAGCGGCTGCGCGCGGCCGATATCGCGCTGTCGGTGCCGCAGACGCTGAGAGTCGAGAACATGCCGGCGCCGGGCACGGAATCGCTGGCGGCGGCCGGCTAGGACCCCCGGCGCGGAAGCGGTTGGTGAGGTAGCGCTTCACCGACGTGCGCGCGAAGCCGGGACCGGCGGCGAGATCCCGCGGCCCGCCATGGGACCGGAGGACGCCGCCAGTGCCCCGGGGTGGGCAGGCCTCAGCGCGGCCCGCCCGCGTTGCCCGCGGCCTCGGCGCGCACGCGCTCTTCCTGCGCCCGCAGCTCGGGCGTGAATTCATCGCCGAAATCGGCGGCCTCGAACAGCGGGCGGATTTCGATCTMGGAGTCGCCTTCCATGGGGTTGGGGCAGCGCCTGACCCATTCCACCGCCTCTTCCATCGACTTGACCTGCCAGAGCCAGAACCCGGCGACGAGCTCCTTGGTCTCCGCGAACGGGCCGTCGATCACGCTGCGCTGGCTGCCCGAGAAGCGCACCCGCTTGCCCCTGGCGCTCGGATGCAGGCCCTCGCCCGCGAGCATCACGCCCGCCTTGACCAGTTCTTCGTTGAACTTGCCCATCGCCGCGAGCAGCTCCTCGCCGGGCATCTTGCCGGCTTCCGACTGGCTCGTCGCCTTTACCATCACCATGACACGCATCGTCTTTCTCCTGGAACAAGTGGCTGGAGCCGCGCGGCCGCGCGGCCACGAAGCCGGTTCAGGGCCCGCGGGATGCGGGCCCGACGGGCAGCTCTGACACTACGACGGGCCGGGGCACCGGAAATCGACACCGCCCGCGAAAAATCCGCGCCGCGGCAATCCTGCTCACGCGCCCGAGCGCTGTAGTCGCATCGATACGGAATACCGCTCGGCGGGATGCACGGTCACGGATACCTCGAACGCCTCGCCAGCCGTGTCCAGATAGCGGCGCACGATCTTCAGCGCCGCGGCACCCACCTCCAGCTGCAAGGCGTGCGCCATGGCCGCATCCGTCACCGTGCAGGCGCGGATGTCCTGGTAGATCTCCGCGATGTGGCGGCCATAGCGCTCTTCGATCAGCGCGCTGATCAGGGTGCCAGGCGATGCGCGCACGATGTCGCCAAGGTCCGCGTAGGCCGGATCGACATAGACGTCGGTCCAGCCGATCGGTGAGCCGCCCGCCTCCCCGACCATCCGCAGGCTGGTGATGCGCAGCCACCGCGTGCCGCTTGCGCAACCCAGCTCAGCGGCCAGCGCGCCGGTCGCTTCCAGCGACTCCACCGAGCGCACCACCCGCAGGTGTTCCGAGCCGAACTGCACGAGGTCATCCACCGAAGCCAGGGTCGGGCGAAAGACATTGGTTGGCCTGGCCGCCTCGACCCGCGTGCCTACATTCTTGCGMCGCGATACCAGTCCCAGCTGCTGAAGCTCCTGCAACGCCGCCCGGATCGTGTGGCGGCTGGTCTGGTACTGCTCGCACAACTCAAGTTCGGTCGGCAACAGCGAGCCAACCGGGAAACGTCCCGAGGTAATGCCATCCGTGAGTTCACGGGCGATGCTTGCGAAATGGGGTCTGCTCATAAGGCGGAATCTTGGGCCAGGGGAATCACATTTGTCCAGCTGCGGGTTAACACTGGTTTGCTGRATATGTTCGGACATACTAAAGTATAGATATGTCMGAACATATTGACACCCCCCTTCACCAGCACCAAKAGACCCTCATGCCGAATCCCACCCTCCCCATGGCCAGCACCGTCGTCGACTCCATCCTGTTCCGCGATGCCTTTGGCACGCAGAAGATGCGCCAGATCTTTTCCGACGGGGCGCTGATCCAGCGCTATATCGATGTCGAAGTCGCCCTGGCGGCGGCCGAAGCACGCGTCGGCGTGATTCCCGCCGAGGCGGCGGCAGTGATCGCGCGGGAATCGCGCCTCGAGCGCATCGACTTCGATCACATGCGCGAGGAAACCGATATCGTCGGCTACCCGATCCTGCCGCTCGTGCACCAGCTTGTCGCGATGTGCGGCGAGGCCGGCCGCTTCGTGCACTGGGGCGCCACCACGCAGGACATCATGGACACCGCCGTCGCGCTGCAGGTGCGCGACGCGCTCGATTCCATCGACGCCGACATCCGCGAACTGCGCGGCATCCTGGCGGGACTGGCGAAGACGCACCGCGACACGCCCATGGCCGGCCGCACCCACCTGCAGCAGGCGCTGCCGGTGACCTTCGGCTACAAGGTCGCGATCTGGCTGGCGATGTTCGATCGCCATCAGCAGCGCATCGCCGAACTGCGCCCCCGCGTGGCCGTGGTCGAATTCGCCGGCGCGGCCGGCACCCTGGCCTCGCTCGGCGACCAGGGCTTCGCGGTGCAGGAAGCGCTGGCCGAAGAACTGGGGCTTGGCGTGCCCGACACCACGTGGCACGTGGCGCGCGACGGCTTCGCCGAGGCCGTGAACCTGCTCGCGCTCGTCACCGGCTCGCTTGGCAAGATCGCGCTCGACATCATGATCATGGCCTCGACCGAGTTTGCCGAGGTCTACGAGCCCTTCGTCAAGGGCCGCGGCGCCAGCAGCACGATGCCGCAGAAGCGCAACCCCATCTCCAGCGAACTCATGCTCGCCGCATCGAAGGCCGTGCGCCAGCACGCGGGGTTGATGGTGGATGCGATGGTGCAGGACTTCGAGCGGGCCACCGGCCCGTGGCACGCCGAGTGGATCGCCATCCCCGAGAGCTTCATCCTGACGGCCGGCGCGCTGCACCAGGCCAAGTTCGCGCTCGGCGGCCTGATCGTCGACACGSAGCGCATGAAGCACAACCTCKGCATCTCCAGGGGCCTGATCGTGGCGGAGGCCGTGATGATGGGCATGGCCCCGCATATCGGCCGCCAGCAGGCCCATGACGTGGTCTACGACGCCTGCCGCACGGTCAACGAGCAAGGCGGCTCCCTCGCCGACGCGCTGGCCGCCCTGCCCGAAGTCACGAAGCACTTCGACCGCGCCGCCATCGAGCGGCTCACCGACCCGTGCAACTACCTCGGCCTCGCGCCGCAGATGGTTGACCGCGCCATCGCACGCTCCGCGCGCGTGCCTGCCTGAACTGAGGGTGGAGGAAGACAATATGTACAACGAAACCAAGCAAACCCCCGAGGCGCCGCCGCCGGCGCGCAAGCTCCCGTGGTACCGCAAGCTGGGCATGCAGGTGCTGCTGTCCCTGGTGCTCGGCATCATCGTGGGCTTCGCCTTCCCGAAGTTCGCCTCGCAGCTCAAGCTGCTGGGCGACATGTTCCTGTCGCTGATCAAGGCGGGCGTGGCCCCGCTGGTGTTTCTCACCATCGTGCATGGCATCGCGTCGGCCGGCGACGTGAAGAGCGCGGGCCGGGTCGGCTGGCGCTCCATCGTCTACTTCGAGGTGATCTCCACCATCGCGCTGGTCGTTGGCCTGCTGGCCGGCAACCTGCTGCAGATCGGCAAGGGCATGACGAGCGTTGCGGCAGGCGCCGCGCCGCCGGTCGCCAAGGCGGCGGCGCCGCAAGGCTTCCTGGAGTTCATGGCCCACATCGTGCCGGACTACTTCGTGGGCGCGTTCGCCAAGGGCGAACTGCTGCAGGTGGTGGTACTGGCCGTGATGGTCGGCATCGGCATCCTGGCGATTCCCGAAGGCCGGCGCGAGAAGATCAACGGCGGCCTGGACACCATCTCGGAGGTGCTGTTCTCGTTCATCAACCTGGTGATGAAGCTCGCGCCGATCGGCACCTTCGGCGCCGTGGCCTACTCGGTMGGCAGCAACGGCGMGGCGGTGCTGGTTGCGCTGGCGCAACTGGTGCTGAGCTTCTACGCCGTGGTGGCGCTGTTCATCGCGGTGGTGCTGGGCCTGATCGCCAGGCTGGCGGGTTTCAGCCTGTGGCGCTTCCTGCGCTACATCAAGGATGAAATCMTCATCGTGCTGGGCACCGCGTCCTCGGAAAGCGCGCTGCCGCGCCTGCTGATCAAGCTGCAGCGCCTGGGCTGCGCCAAGCAGACGGTGGGGCTGGTGCTGCCCACGGGCTATGCCTTCAACCTCGACGGCACCTCTCTGTTCATGGCGATGGGCGTGATGTTCATCTCCCACGCCTACGGGGTACCGCTCTCGCTCGATCACCAGATCGGCATCCTGCTGCTGATGCTGCTGACATCGAAAGGCGCGGCGACCGTCTCGGGCGGCTCCTTCGTGGTGTTCGCCGCGACCGTCACCTCCACCGGCATGCTGCCGGTCGAGGGGCTGGCGGTGATCTTCGGCGTCTATCGCTTCCTGTCGATGGCGATYKMSACCTGCAACACCATCGGCAACAGCGTSGCGACCGTGGTGGTGGCGAAGTGGTCCGGCACGTTCGACCCGGAAGTGGCCGCGCGCCATCTCTACCCGKAGCGCTATCCCGATGCCGCGGCCGCCGATGCCGCGCTGGACGACGGCAACCTGCTGGGCGAAGACGCCAGMGAGGCCAACCCGCATACCCCCGGCATTCCGCTGTCGAAGGCCACGACCTGAAGCTCACAAGAACATATCCGCCCACCCGGAGGAGACCATCCATGACCCGTACCAAGCCCTCGTTTCTTGCCACCCTGGCGCGCGTGGCCGGCGCCGCGGCGCTGATCGCCGCCAGCCATCCGGCCGCCGCGCAAGGCTATCCCGCCAAGCCGGTCACGTGGATCGTCCCGTTCGCCGCCGGCGGGCCCACCGATGCCCTGGCGCGCACCATCGCGGAGCGCGTATCGCGCGAAGTCGGCCAGTCGATCGTGATCGACAACTCGCCCGGCGCCGGCGGCACGGTGGGCGCGGCCAAGGCCGCGCGCGCCGCGCCCGATGGCTACACCATGCTGGTCGGCCACATGGGATACATGGGCGCCGCTCCGGCGCTGTACAAGAAGCTTGCCTACGATCCGGTCAGGGACTTCGCGCCGGTGTTCCGCTTTCCGGATACGCCGATGGTATTGATGGTCCGCAAGGACCATCCGGCCAAGGACATCCGCGCGCTGGTCGACTTCGGCAGGAAGAACCCCGGCAAGCTCTTCATCAGCAACGCCGGCATGGGCTCCAGTTCGCATCTGATCGCCGCCCTGTTCGCGTCGGCTGCCGGCATGAAGGTGTCCCTGGTGCCCTACAAGGGCGCGGGGCCGGCGCTGATCGATGTCATCGGCGGCCAGGTCGACGGCATGTTCGACCAGACCAATACCGCCTTGCCGCAGATCACGGAGTCCAAGGTGCGCCCGCTTGCGGTGACCTCGGCCACCCGCGTGGCGCAGCTCAAGGACGTCCCCACGCTGGCCGAGAGCGTGTTGCCGGGCTTCGAGGCCGCGACCTGGTACGGGATCTATGCGCCAAAGGGCACGCCGCAGGCGGCGCTCGACAAGATGCAGGAGGCTTACCTCAAGGTCATGTCGGATCCGGCGTTCACCGCGAAGATGGCAGGCCAGGCGATCCAGATGCTGCCGCGCGAACAATACACGGGCCGCGCGCTCGGCCTGCACACCGAAGCCGAGATCGCGCGCTGGAAGGCCGTGGCGGCAAAAACGAACATCTCACTGGACTGAAGACGATGACCATGACCCGAGTCGAGCACGACGCCTTCGGTCCGGTGGACATTCCCGCAGACCGCTACTGGGGCGCGCAGACGCAACGCGCCCTCGGCCTGTTCACGGTGGGCGAGGAACGCTTCCCGGCCTGCCTGATCCGCGCCTTCGGCCTGCACAAGATGGCGGCGGCGCGCGCCAACGTGCGCTGCGCGGCGCTGGACGCGGGGCTGGCGCAGAGCATCGTCGCGGCCGCCGGGGAACTGCGCGACGGCCGCTTCGACACGCACTTCCCGCTCACCATCTGGCAGACCGGCTCCGGCACCCAGACCAATATGAACGCGAACGAAGTGATCGCGAATCGCGCCAACGAGTTGCTGGGCCAGCCGCTGGGTACCAAGTCGCCCATCCATCCCAACGACCATGTCAACGCCTCGCAGTCCTCCAACGATAGCTTCCCGAGCGTGATGCAGATGGTCGCGGCGCTGGAAGTCAGAGACCGGCTGCAGCCGGCCTTCGCCTGCCTGCGCGATGCGCTCCTGGACCGCGCCCATGCCTTCGCGGACGTGATCAAGGTGGCCCGCACGCACCTGATGGACGCCGTGCCGATGCGCATGGGCCAGGCGTTCGAGGGATTCGCCGCGCAGGCCGCCAATGGTCTCGCGCGGCTCGACAGCGTGCTGCCGCGCCTGCTGGAATTGCCGCAGGGCGGCACGGCGGCGGGCACCGGCCTCAATGCACCCGCGGGATTCGACCAGGCGTTCTGCGAGGAAGCCGGCCGGCTCGCCGGCCTGGCGTTCCGCCCCAGCCCCTGCAAGGTGGAGGGCATGTCCGCGCACGATGCGCTGGTCGAACTCTCCGGCGTACTCAACGTCATGGCCACCTCCCTGACCAAGATCGCCAACGACCTGCGCTGGATGGGGTCGGGACCGCGCTGCGGCCTGGGAGAACTGACGATTCCGGATGATGGCCTGACGTCGTCGATCATGCCGGGCAAGCGCAATCCGACCATCGCGGAGGTGGCCGTGCAAGCGGCCATCCAGGTCATGGGCAATCACGTCGCGGTCACCATGGCGGGCGCATCCGGCAACTTCGAACTGAATGTCGCCAAGCCGGTGCTGATCCACAACGTGCTGCAGTCGATCCGCATCCTGTCGGACAGTGCCCGCCTGCTGGCCGAAAAGCTGGTCGCGGGACTCGAGGTGAACCAGGAGAAGCTGGCCGCCAACGTGGAGGGTGCGCTGCTCGCCGTGACCGCACTGAATCCGGTCATTGGCTACGACCGTGCCGCGCAGATTACCCGCACCGCCATCGCGCTCGGCATCACGCCGCGCGCCGCGGCGATGCAACTGGGCCTGCTGAGCGKGGAAGACTACGACCGGCTGGTCAATCCCGAGCGCATGGCGAAGGGGCTCCCCTGAACTAGTACCCCCGTGCGCGATCGACTTCGTTCAACACGGCCAGGCCGCTCCTGACCCGACGCACGTTCTCCACGCACTGCTGCGCGACGAGATCGAACGAGGCCTGGGCGGCKATATGCGGCGTGGCCAGGATGCGAGGGTGGCGCYAGAGCGCGGAGTCCGCGGGCAGCGGCTCGGCACGGTAGACGTCGAGCGCCGCGCCCGCCAGATGCCCGCTGTCCAGCAGCGCGATGAGATCGGACTCCACCAGATGCTCGCCGCGCCCCACGTTGACCAGGTATGCGCCTTGCGGCAGCTGCGACAGTCGCCTGCGATCCAGGATCTCATGGGTGTCGGCGGTCAGCGGCAGCGTGCAGACCAGGATATCGCTCTGCGACAGCAGCGTCCCGAGTTCGCTCTCGCCGGCAAAGGTGGCGATACCCGGCAAGGCTTTCCTGCTCCGGCTCCAGCCGGCCACATGAAACGCCGCGCCGTGCATGGCGCGTGCCACCGCCTGCCCGATCTGCCCGAGACCGAGGACGCCCACCCGCGTCTTCTGCGCCGGGCGAACCGGATGCCGGTGCCATTCGACCCGCAACTGCTGGGCTTCATAGCAAGGCAGTTCGCGCGTATGGCGCAATGTCACCGCCAGCACGTACTGGGCGATCTCCAGCGGCTGGCGCGGGTCGACCACGCGGGTGACCGGCATGCCGGGCGCAAGGTCTGTCGCCGAGAGCAGCTTGTCCACGCCGGCGCTCGGCGCGCTGATCAGCTTGAGAGCGGGGTACGACGAGGCGACGCCGTCTTGCAGGCTCCACGCCATGATGCACTCGACTTCCGGCACGGGGGCTTGCGCCGCGCTTGTCCACACGGGAATGTCGGGCGCAGCCTTGCGCAGTGCATCGGCCAGTGGCGCGGACAGCGATGGATGGATCAGAACCAGGATGCCCATGTTCAGGTCCTGAACGAGGGATCGATGCGGTCCAGGCGTCGCAGCAGCCCGGGCCAGACCAGGCCGGCGCCCTGGCCCTTGGTGACCTCCTTTGCCTGCCCGGCCATGCCTTCGAGGATGGATGCCGGCACGTGGGTCAGGCTGGTGCCGCCGCTTTGCGCCAGGATCTGCACGCGGCATGCGGTCTCCAGCGTGTACATGGCCAGGAAGGCTTCGGCGATGGTGCTGCCGCATGTCAGCAAGCCATGGTTGCGCAGGATCATGTTGCTKGCTGTGCCCAGGTMCGCCACCAGCCGCGCGCGCTCGGCGTCTCGCAGTGCCAGGCCTTCGTAGTCGTGATACGCGAGCGCGCTGAGCGGAAACATCGATTGCTGGGAGATCGGCAGCAATCCCTCGCGCTGCGCCGAGACGGCAATGCCGTGCAGCGTATGGGTGTGCAGCACGCACTGCACATCGGGCCGCGCCTCGTGGACTGCGCTGTGGATCAGAAAGCCGGCCGGATTCACCAGGTGCTCGGTCGGCCCGACCGGCGCGCCGCCGTGGTCCACCTTCACCAGACTGGAAGCMGTGATCTCCTCGAACATCAGCCCGTAGGGGTTGATCAGGAAGTGCTGAGGCGCGCCGGGCACGCGCGCGGAGATGTGGGTGAAGATTAGGTCGTCCCAGCGGAAATGCGCGACCAGCCGATAGCAGGCCGCCAGGTCCACGCGGGTGCGCCACTCCGCATCGGTCATGTCTGTGCCGGCATGCGGCTCGGTATGTGCTGTCATAGGTTGACTCCAGGATTTGCGGGGCGAAACTCAGTGAAGCTGTCCCATACTGGAAGCATTGCAACCTATCGTCAAATGCAATATTTTTCAGTTTTCCATGCGTAAAAACTTAATTTCATGGCCCTGAGGAAGTACCAGCACTTTGTCACCCTGATCGAGGCCGGCAGCTTTGCCAGGGCGGCGGACGAACTGCACCTGTCGCAGCCTGCCTTGACGCGCAGCATCCAGGCCCTCGAAAGCGAGCTGGGCAAGATGCTGATCGACCGGGCCTACGGGCGTGCCGCGCTGACCGCCGAGGGCCTGGTCGTGCTGGAGCGCGCGCGGCGCATGCTGCGCGAAGCCCGCGAGATGAAGCGCGACCTGGAAATGATGCAGGATCTGACCCGCGGCCATATTCGCGTAGGTTTCGGCGCACTTGCCGCGTCGTTTCTGCTGGACCCTGTGCTTGCCATGCTGCTAGGCCGCTATCCCGGCCTGCGCGTGGACGTCGAGATCGATGAGGCGCGCGCATTGGGCGAGCGGATCGAAGCGGAGGAGCTGGATGTTTTCCTTGGGGAGAGCACCAGCATCGACAAGCGTCCTCAGTTGCTCGTCGAAGACTTGCCGCCGATCGAAACCGGCTTCTTCGTGCGCGCAGGCCATCCGCTGGCGCGCAAGTCGGCAGTGGCGCTGCAAGACCTGCTGGGCTATCCGGTCGCCGGCCCGCATCTGCCGAAGAGAATCGCCGCGATGCTTCGCCAGCGCCTKGACGAACAGGTCCCCGGCACTGCTCGCGATCTGCTGACGGTGGCTTGCGACCAGTTGCTGACCGTTCGCTCGCTGGTGCTGGAAACCGAAGCGGTGGGTCTCGTGCCCAGCGAGATGATGAAGGCCGAATGCGCCGCGGGAACGGCGCGCAGGCTCGCCGTGCTGGGCTTCGATGACATGTGGTCGCCGTATGGCGTCGTCACGCTGGCCGGGCGCACGCGGTCACCGGCGACGCAGGCATTTATCGCGATCCTGCAGGAGAGCGTTGCGCGCTACAGGTAGCCGGCCAAGTCCCCGATGGATTTGCCACGCCATCCCGACGATATGCCCGGGCTTGCGCGATCGTCCGCGGCCACGTCAGAACACGCCCAGCGCGATGCCGGCCGCCAGTCCGGCGCCGAGCTCGGCACAGCGAGCGAGATCATCGGCGCTTATTTCCTTGCGCGCCAGAATGCGTTMGGGCGTCTGTGCATGGGTACAGACGATCAGGCCTGGCGCCACGCAGTTGAGCCGCCATCCGGTGGCGATGCGTTCGACCTGACGCAGTGCGTTCTGCCCGTCGCTGCCGGCGCAGATCATGGCCGCGTACGGGCGGCCGTTCACCTGGTCAAGCGCCGCGTAGTAGCAGCGATCGAAGAAGTCCTTCATCAGCCCGGACATCGAAGCCAGGTTTTCCGGCGTCGCGAACAGGTAGCCGTCGGCCGCCAGCACATCGTCCGGGCCGGTCTCGGACGCACGCTGCAGCCTGACCGCGACGCCCGACTGGGTGCGCGCCGCGCCGGCTGCCGCCTCGGCCATCTGCTGTGTTCCCCCGGTCATCGTGTGGTAGATGATCAGCAACGTCTTCATTCATGCTCCGCCATATGCAGGTCCGCGGGTCCGCGGGTCCGCGGGTCCGCAGGTCCGGTCAGCCAGGAATCGCCCAACCTGTCCGGGTTCTCGCAAAGGTAGCCCTCGATTCCCGTCGACGTCAACTTCGGCAAGCGAGCAGGCGCTTGCGGGCCGCATGGCAGGGCTACCMGCCTTTCTTGCGTGATTCGCTTGCCATCGCGGGCTTTTGAAACTGCGCCACCAGGAAGTCGATGAACGTCCTTGCACGGGCGGTCTGATTTCGACGTTGCGGGTAGTAGACAAAGAGATCGGCCGACGGCAGCGCGAAATCGGGCAATACCACCCTCAACCTTCCGCTTTCCAGATACTTCGCCAGATCMCACTCGGACCGTATCAGGATTCCATGGCCATCGAGCGCCCAGCCGAGCACGATATCGCCGTCATTGCTGGACAGCGCGCCGTCAACCTTCACCACTTCACTCTGCCGCTTGTGCAGAAACCGCCAGACGCCGTGGGCGCCGTCGTTCTGCCTGTGGATGATGCAACGGTGGCTTACCAGTTCGGCGAGCGTCGTCGGCGTCCCGAACTTGTCGAGATAGACCGGTGACGCGCAAAGAAACCGGCGGTTCGACATGATCCGCCTGGCGTTCAAGCGATTGTCGGGCAAGGCCCCGAACCGGATCGCGAGATMGAACCCGCTCTCGACCAGGTCCACGGGCCTGTCAGTGACCTCCAACTGCACTTCKACGTTGGGATAGCGCCTGGCGAAATCGGAGACGAGCGGCGCAATGGTGGTGCGACCGAAGCCCAGCGTGGCGTTGACACGCAGGAGACCGCGAGGCTCGGCTCCGCTGCTCGATACGGCATCTTCCATTTCACGAAGGTCCGCGAGGATCCGCGTCGCATAGGCGAGGTAGGTTTCGCCTTCGTTGGTCAGGCTGATGCTGCGTGTCGTGCGGTTGACCAGGCGCACGCCCAGCCGGCCCTCCATGAGCGCCAGCCGCTTTGTCGCCGCCGGCGGCGTCAGGTCGAGTTCGCGCGCCGCGGCCGACAGGTTGCCGTGACGCGCCACCAGCACGAAGAACTCCAGTTCGGAGGCGAGGTCAGTTTTCACTCAAAGTGAATAATCAAATTAATTTGATTCAATTTTAGTTCACGCTCCAGCCACTAAGCTACCGATTCCCACACCCCACGCACCGTAGCKCCAGCGCGCCAGGAGACACAGCATGAGAATCGTCGAAATCCGCGAAAAGACCCTCCCCATCAGCTMGCCCATCCGCAACGCCTATATCGACTTCAGCAAGATGACGCTGAGCCTCGTCGCCGTGATCACCGACGTGATCCGGGACGGCAAGCCCGTGGTTGGCTACGGCTTCAATTCGAACGGCCGCTATGGCCAGGGCAAGCTGATGCGCGAGCGCTTCATCCCGCGCCTGATGGAAGCCGATCCGGAATCACTCATCGACGCCACCGGCGACAACCTGGACCCCCACAAGATCTGGGACACGATGTTCACGAACGAGAAGCCGGGCGGCCACGGAGAGCGTTCCGTGGCGATCGGCACCATCGACATGGCCGTCTGGGATGCCGTGGCAAAGATCGAAGGAAAGCCACTGTTCCAGTTGCTGGCGGATCGCTACGGCAACGGTACGCCCGATCGCAAGGTCTTCGTGTATGCAGCCGGCGGTTACTACTATCCCGGCCAGGACCACGACAAGCTCAAGGACGAAATGCGCAGCTACATCGATCGTGGCTACACGGTCGTCAAGAAGAAGATCGGCGGCGCATCGCTCGACGAGGATCTGCGTCGCATCGATTCGATCCTGAGCGTCCTGCAGGATGGCCAGAAGCTGGCGGTCGACGCCAATGGCCGCTTCGGCCTCGACACCGCGATCGAGTACGCCAAGGCGCTTTCGCAGTACGACCTGTTCTGGTACGAAGAGCCGGGCGACCMGCTAGACTTCGAACTGCAGGCGACCCTGCGCAACTACTACGCCAACCCGATGGCAACCGGCGAGGATCTCTTCTCGATGCAGGACGCCCGCAACCTGATCCGCTACGGCGGCATGCGCCCGGACCGCGACTACCTCCAGTTCGATTGCGCACTGAGCTACGGCCTGGTCGAGTACCTCCGGACCCTCGACATGCTCAAGCAGCATGGCTGGTCGGCCAGCCGCTGCATCCCGCACGGTGGCCATCAGATGTCGCTGAACATCGCCGCCGGCCTGGGCCTCGGCGGCAACGAGAGCTACCCGGACCTGTTCCAGCCGTTCGGCGGCTTTCCCGATGGCGTCAAGGTCGAACAGGGCTATCTCACCATGCCGGACCTGCCAGGCATCGGCTTCGAAGCCAAGTCCGACCTCTATCGCGTGATGCAGGAACTGTCGGCCTGAGCGGCATAGCCAGGGCAAGAAACATACAACGGAGACAACCATGTCGAACAAGCAAGCGGCTTCCTATGCCGTCACCCTTTGTCTTGCCGGCGGTGCACTTGCCGCCCCGGGTCCCGCGTACGCCGAGTACCCGGCKAAGCCTGTCACACTGGTTGTCCCGTTCGTCGCCGGCGGCCCGAGCGACAAGATCGCTCGCGATGTGGCAGAGGCATTGCGCAAGACCCTGGGGCAGACGGTCCTGGTCGAGAACACAGCCGGCGCGGGGGGAACGATCGGTACAGCGCGCGTTGCGCGCGCCACGCCGGACGGGTACACGCTGCTGGTACATCACATAGGCCTGGCCACGGCGCCGTCGCTTTACAAGAAGCTGGGCTACAAGACGGCCGACCTGGAGTTTCTCGGTCTGATCAACGAGGCGCCCTCGACCCTGATTGGCAGGCCAAACCTGCCGCCGAATGCGCTACCCGATCTCCGCAAGTTCATCGCGGAGAATGGCGCAAAGCTGAACCTCGCCAATGCCGGAGCGGGTTCCGCCTCCCATCTGTGCGGCCTCATGCTGCAAAGCGCGCTCAAGAGCAATATGACCTCTGTGCCTTACAAAGGCACGGCTCCCGCCATGTCCGACATCATGGGCGGCCAGGTCGACCTGATGTGCGAGCAAGCCACGAACAGCACACCCCAGATCGAGGCCAGGAAGGTGAAGGCCTACGGTGTGACCAGCGCACAGCGATCATCTGTGCCCGCGCTGGCAAGCATTCCGACCCTCAGCGAAGGAGGGCTGGCGGGTTTCAACTTCACCGTCTGGCATGGCCTCTACGCACCGCGCGGGACGCCGCCAGCGGTACTGGCAAAGCTCAACACGGCCCTGCGCGCCGCGCTGAAGGACGCGGCGCTCATCAAGCGCGAAGAAGCGCTCGGCGTCACGGTCGTCAGCKACGACCGCCTTTCGCCGGCCGGGCACAAGAAGTTCTTCGACGGCGAGGCCAATCGCTGGTCGAAGATCATCCAGGACGCCGGCATCCAGCCCGAGTGATTCCCCTGTTCGCGCATCCCCGGCACAGGCTGCGCGGGCAGGCCGGTTCCCTTGGGAGAATGTCGCGCCGGCCCGCTCCTTGTCCGCCCTCCGCGACAAAGCGCGGCGTGACCCTGACGATCAGCCGGCCAGGCACCACCGGCCAGAATCCTGGCACACACCGGCCCTTGCACCGTTCAGCCAGACCTGCTCTTCATTCAGTTGCAGCGAGGTCGAGGCAGAGATGTCGAAGTCAACCTCGAGCGCGTGCCCGACACCGGCATCCTCGATGGGAAGCTCCCAGGTCAGGAATAGCTGGACCCAGTCGTGGCCGGGCGGGAAGTCGCCCACGTCGAAGCCGCTGCTGTGGCGTGGAATGACGCCATGGGGCTGGCAAGTATCGAATATCACAACCGTGCCCCGGCTCAGGGGGATGCGCAGTCCCAAAGAGGGGAAATGCAAGTCCAGGCCCTTGTCCTCGCTCAGGAAGAGGTTGCAGAAGGCCGCGCCGCCATATTGCTCGCCGTCATGGTGGTACCTCGCGCCGCGGCAGGCCATGAGGGCGATGTCACTGGCGGCAAGCACCCCGGGTAGTCCGAGCGCGCACGTCCAATCGGACGCCGCCTGCACGCAACGCGTGTAGTCCGGCCAGCGCGCCCGCGCTCGTGCCAGGGGCATGGCTTCGACATCCCCGGGTTCCAGGATCAGGCGTGACGATATCTCCCTTGCCCAATCCGCAAGCAGACGTGCAGGGGGCACGGGGACGTCGACCGTGCCTGACAGCACGATGTCGCTCACGCGCCGGCTGCGGATGGCGTCGCCACTCCAGAAATAGGAAGTGAGGAGGTCCCGTGGCTGATGCTGTTCAGGGCGGCTCATCTGCCAGGACGCTTCGGCATCGACATGCCCCAGCCCGGCTACGAGCGCAGGCCGAACAAGCCGTGCCAGAACGAATCGAAGGTGCCGGGGTGACGCCTGGACCGCGTCGCCTCATCGGCATTTGACGCCGCCGCGCCGGCAGGCGTCGGGGCGGCTTCGCTGTGTGGCGCGTCCGCGGCCGGCGCACCTGCCCGCCGCGACTCCTGCAAGGCCCATACGCTGTCCGCGATGCGTGCCGCCAGCTCCGCCTCGCAGTCACGGCCGAGCAGCACGCCGAAGAGGACTTCGCGGTTGTGTCCGTCGTCGGCAAAGCGCATCGCGATCGCGACCATCTTCTCGTAGTGTTCCTGCGCGACGCGCTGGGCTTCGCGTTGCGCCTCGCACTCCTGTTCTTCCTGCGCCTCGCGTTCAGCCTGCCAGCGCTGCATCTCCTGCTCGAATACCTCGTCGTAGATCCGGCGCTGCTCCGCATCGGAAAGAATGCCGTAGGCATCGCGGATTTCCTGGAACGCCTTGTGCGCCTCCGCCTCGCGGCCAAGATTGCGGTCGGGGTGCCACTTCATCGCGGCGCGGCGGTAGGCACGCTTGATCTCGTCGAGGGTGGCGTCCGATTGCACGCCGAGGGTCGCGTAGAGGGTGGTCATGGGCCTGGGGCGGCTGCTGGGGAGCGTTCATCCTAGCACGGGGTGACCCGCCAGCACGGTCACCGCCGCGTCGTCGTGGCGCCGTTGCCGACAAGGCACTTATGCGCGTATCGCCGCCACCCGGCACGGCGCACGCCTCGGTGCGGGCGGCACGCCATCCATCGACCCGCCGCCTCACCACTCAGGCATCACATCTTTACTACACTTCATGACAGGGGGTGCCGTCCATCGACGCACTGATGAGAGCCTGGTCTGGCGGGCCTCCATCCGCGCTGGTGGCCGCCAGGCGAACGCTTGAATAAGCGCTGGCTACGATACTTTGCGCTACGCCCGCGCAAGCCGATACCTGGCGGGTCTGCTCCCCCACGCCACGAAGGAGCCTTGGGATGGCCGGGAGTATCCGTAAGCCGACCGGTAACGGCGAACAAAAGCCAATCGCGCTCGCTTTGCAGGGCGGCGGGATGCATGGTGCGTTCACGTGGGGAGTCCTCGACCGCTTGCTCGCGGATGGGAGATTCACCATCGAAGGMATCAGTGCGACGAGTGCGGGCGCGATGAATGCCACCGTGCTCGCCCACGGCTTGCTGCAGGGCGGGCACGACCGGGCGCGCGAGGCGCTCCACGAATTCTGGCTCGCGATCGCGCAATCGGCAAAGAAGCACAGCCCGTTCCGCTGGATGCCCTGGCTAAAGGGAACCCATAGCTTTGGACTGAACTACTCGCCCCTTTACGCGATGGCGGACATCGTTCTCCGGATTCTGTCGCCATACCAGTTCAATCCCAGCAACAGCAATCCGCTGCGGGATGTCCTCGAGCAACAGGTCGACTTCGCGGTGCTGCGCAAGCAATGCCCGATACAGCTTTATCTGTGCGCGACCAATGTCGAGACCAGCAGGATACGCATTTTTTCAAGCACGGACATTTGCATCGAGGCCGTGCTGGCTTCGGCCTGTCCGCCCACCCTGTTTCAGGCTGTGCCGATAGACGGCGAGTACTTCTGGGATGGCGGCTATGTCGGCAACCCGGCAATTTTTCCGCTGATCTATCACTGCAATACAAGCGACGTCGTGATTGTCCACATCAATCCGATCGTGCGCCCTGGCGTGCCGACCACCGCCGTCGACATCCTCAATCGCGTCAATGAAGTGAGCTTCAACTCATCGCTCATGCGGGAGATGCGCGCGATTGCCTTCGTGACTTCGCTGATCCAGCAAGGCAAGGTCAATCGAAGCGAGATGAAGGAAATGCTGATCCACTCGATCAGGTCTGACGAGACCATGAGCGCCCTCGGTGCGTCGAGCAAGTACAACGCCGACTGGGACTTCCTTTGCTCCCTGCGCGACAAGGGGAGGACCGAGGCCGAGGCATGGATCAAGGAAAACTACGATCATGTTGGCCAGCGCTCGAGCATCGACATCAAGAAGGAATTTCTTTGAGGATCGCGATCGCGAGCCATGTCCGCTCGGGCATTGGCCCTTCGCGCGCCGATGATCCGGCCACCGCCTCCGTGCGAGCGCCGAGGCCGCCCCCCATTTCTCCCTCCCCGACGCCCCGGCGGATAGGTGCGTCCACACGACCGACCGGCTCCGTGTCGTGCCGCGCCGGCATCCCGCCGTTCTGACAGCAGCACATATCCTGCGCGCCTGCATGCCCTGGCTGCGCCGCGGTGGTGCGCGAGGTGCCAGCGGCGACGCCTGGCGGCACGCCGGGGAGCACCGCCCTGCCCGTGCAGGCAATGGCGATTTCAGGGGCAACCGCCAGGCAGCGCTTTGTMCACTTCGAACCAGCGCGCGGGAAATTGGGAGTCGCGCCGGCTGATGAAGCTGTGCACCTGATTTGTTCCTGCCGCGCAAGACTGATTCGCCTTGGCGGGTATGCGAGTTCGACGGCGATGCGCCTAGATTGGTGCCCAAGGGTAACGAGCAATCCCCGGGCGGCGCCAGGCGGCATCCAGGACGACAGCGGCTCGTTTCACTGGCTGGACTCGCAGAGTCCGCCATCACACGGCKAGCATGCCGGACTGCACACCAGGAAGGAAACATCATGAAGATTGCAAACATCGAGACGATACCCCTGCGCATTCCCTTCACGGCGKGGGGCCGATCAGATGACGCCGTGTGGGGCAAAAGCGGATTGCAGACCGCTGACTCGCTGGTCGTCAAGGTCACGACCGATACGGGCGTGGTCGGCTGGGGCGAGACGTTCGGCTTCATGGCGGTTCCTCCGGCCAAGGTCGTGATCGACACGATTCTCGCGCCCGAAATCATCGGCCGGGATGCCTCGCAGCTCGAGAAGCTGATGCTCGACCTGCAAAAGAAGTTCCATGTATTCGGGCGCAGTGGCGCCTTCATCCACAGCCTTTCCGCCATCGACATCGCGCTATGGGACATCGCAGGCAAKGTCGCGGGAAAGCCGGTCTACCAATTGCTCGGAGGCAGTAGCGCCACCTCGCTGCGGGCCTATGCCAGCCTGACCCGGTACTCCGACCCGGATCTCGTCAGGGAAAACGTGGCGCGCGCGCTGAACGACGGATTTCGCCATCTCAAGCTGCACGAGATCGATGTCGAGAGCGTCCGCGCGGCGCGCGAGACGGCCGGTGACGACGTCGACATCACGCTCGACGTCAACTGTCCGTGGACGGTCCGCGAAGCGCTCGACATGGCGGAAAAGCTTCGGCCTTTCAACCTGCGATGGCTCGAAGAGCCGGTCTGGCCGCCGGAAAACTATGCCGGGCTCGCGCGCGTCAGGCAGGAAGGCCGCATCCCCGTCGCCGCCGGCGAGAACGCCTCGACGTTGATGGACTTCCAGCATCTGTTCGAAGCCAAGGCTGTCGACTTCATCCAGCCGAGCCCGGCGAAGATGGGCGGCCTGACCGAATTGAAGAAGGTGTACGCCCTGGCCAATGCCAACAATGTCACGGTGATGGTCCACACGTTCTACGATGGTCCCGGCCTGCTCGCCAGTGTGCACGCAAGCGCCGCGCTGGGCGGTCCCGATGCGCTCGTCGAATGGCGCTATTTCGACCTCGAGGCACAGCTCTACGGCGACGCCATCATCCCGAAGAACGGTGCGTTCGCCGTGCCGCAAGGTGCGGGTCTCGGCATCGAGCCCAGCGCGGAAGTGATCCGCGACTACCGGGTGGCCTGATCAGGCCATGCATGAAGGCACGGCGCGCAAGAGGCGCCGTGCATCAAAGGCGATCGCGTGCCGGGCGAAGGAACAGACCTGACGGTACGGATGCCAAATCCAAGGAGTGTCATCATGCTGGACCGTATCGCAGGGCCCCTGCTGCCGGTTGCGTTTGTCATCGTGCTCGGATTTCTCGCGGGCAAACGCGGCAAGCTCAACCATTCGGATAGTCTCGTCATCAGCCGCCTGGTTCTCAACTGGATCTTCCCCGCCCTGCTGCTGGTCGGCATGGCCGGCACGCCGCGTTCGCAGTTGCTGGATTTCCGGTTCGTCGTCGCAACGTTCATCGGCATCATGGGGATGTACGCCGTGGCGTTCGCGCTCGGCTGGTTTCGCTATCGCGAGCTCAAGGCCGCCACGCTGAAGGGCTTCGTGGTCGGCTACCCGGACGCTGCCTTCATGGGCATCCCRATCCTGCAGGCCATGTTCGGCCCCAGCAGCCTGTATTCCGTACTGGTGCTCAACCTGGTCGCAAGCCTCGTGATGATTCCGCTGACCACGATGCTGCTCACGGTCGCCAGTGGCAAAGGCAGCGGCGCCAAGGCCTTCGTTGCGAGCGTATCGGGCGCCGTCCGCCGGCCGCTCATGTGGGCGCCCGCCATCGGCATCCTGCTCTCCCTGTTCGCGGTCAAGCTCCCGCCGGTAGCGGCCGAATCGCTCAATCTGCTCGGCAAGGCAACGCCCGGCGTTTCGCTGTTCTGCCTCGGCCTGATCATGTCCTCCGTGCGGCTGAATCTTTCCAGCGAGGTGTGGGTGAACATGGGACTCAAGCTGCTCGTGCACCCGGCCCTGATGATTGGCGCAACCATTCTGCTTTCGGTCAAGGGTCTCTACGCTCAACAGATGATCCTGCTGTGCGCGCTGCCGTCCGCGACGATTCCGGCCATGTTCGCCAACGAAGCCGGCGCCTATCGGAGCGAAGCGGCAACGTCCATCCTCACCAGCACGGTCATGTCTCTCGTGACGTTCTCGATCGCGATCTATCTGATCGACGGCGGTCTTGCGGCAGCCTGAGCGCGGCTCGCCAGCCACGCCGCTTCCGCGGGTCGGCTGCAAGAGGACACGGGCCAGCGGTTGAAGCCGGCCGATAGCAGCGGCCGGCTCATGGACCTTACAAGAACGGAATGGCCCCTCAGGGATCCCTCGGGGATTTGAAC
This sequence comes from Cupriavidus sp. 05T41, assembly GCF_056396525.1. Taxonomy (NCBI): domain Bacteria; kingdom Pseudomonadati; phylum Pseudomonadota; class Betaproteobacteria; order Burkholderiales; family Burkholderiaceae; genus Cupriavidus; species Cupriavidus sp. 05T41. Next base: position 6,122 of record NZ_JBFTLQ010000070.1, on the reverse strand, counting down.
TTGCGGGGCCTCTTCTTTCGAGGCAGACGCTCGAAAAGGCCGGGATGCGGGTAGTGGGGCGATGCTGTCAGACGGCTGCGATCGGCCCGTACCGGCCGATCGCGCGCTTATGCGGATCGCAATCGAATTACCGCTTTGCCGAGCCCATGGACAAGCGCGACATCATGACGTCTGTCGCGGGCCGCCCCAACAGGCCAGGCCGCCCTCCCCCGAGGGCGTGGCTCGCGACTCAACTCCCGACAGCGTCCACAGCCGTGCGCGGCTTGGCCGCGGCCTTCTGATGCGCGTCCACGTCCAGCTCGCGCTCCGCGGCGTCGCCGGTGGCACCCTTGTAGTAGAGATGCACGCCGATGGCCAGTGAGTCGTGGCGGATTTCCTGGAGTGCCTTCCACGCCTTGGACGGATCGCGGAACACCAGGTAGTGCGCTTCCTGCGAAACCAGGTCCGCGACCTGGTGCAGCCCGTGCCCGTGCAGCGCGCTGACGAGCGCGTCGAGKCTGCGGTGGGTGCGGGCGTCGGTGCGCGGGTAGAGCATGTGCAGCACGGCGACGCGCTGCTCCGCGACCAGCGCCGACAGGGCGACAACGATTTCCTGATGGTTGAGCGCGCTGACGATGTGCTCGGGGTCGCCGACATGCCTTGCGAACAGGGCTTCGAGAATGGAACTCATAATGCACTCCTTTGCTGCTACGGCTGACTGCTGGCTGGGGACGGCGCGCCGACCGGGTCGACGCGGCTGCCTGGCTCCGGCGGCTCTCTTGCCGGAGACGCTGAGCGGAAGCCAGGCGGTTCACGCAATGTACGCCGCCTGGAACCAAGGGAAAACCCTAGATTCGTCAATACACTGTTCTGTAAAGGAAACAATGGCGACGGAACCTGTACGCCTGGATGCAATACACGGTGCGTGGCGGCACCCATACTGACTTAACGCCCGCCCCCGCTTCGCCGTAGACTTCCTCTAATACCAGCCACGCCGAAAGCACCCCGAACTCCCTATAATCGAACGCTCGTTCATATCCAGGGCGCCCCATGCGGCGCCCGCCGTGGTTCAGGAGACGCCATGCCCGCCGCCAAACAACTGCCCCCGGTTCTGCAGAACCTGTCGCTGCCCGTCATTTCCTCGCCGATGTTCATCGTCAGCTACCCCGAACTGGTGCTGGCGCAGTGCAAGGCGGGTATCGTCGGTTCCTTCCCCGCGCTGAACGCGCGCCCGGCGGAGATGCTGGGCGACTGGCTGACGCAGATGCAGGAGGATCTGGCCAGCTTCCGCGCGGCCAACCCGGGCGCGGCGGTGGGCCCGATCGCGGTGAACCAGATCGTGCATGCGTCCAACGCGCGGCTGGAGCACGACATCAAGGTGTGCGTGGACCACAAGGTGCCCATCTTCATCACGTCGCTGCGCGCGCCGCCCAAGGAAATGATCGACGCGGTGCACAGCTACGGCGGCATCGTGCTGCACGACGTCATCAGCATCCGCCACGCGGAGAAGGCCATCGAGGCCGGCGTGGATGGCCTGATCCTGGTGGCCGCCGGCGCCGGTGGCCACGCGGGCACGCTGTCGCCGTTCGCGCTGGTGGGCGAGGTGCGCAAGATCTTCGACGGCGTGATCGCGCTGTCGGGCTCCATCGCCACCGGCGAATCGGTGCTGGCCGCGCAGGCCATGGGCGCGGACTTCGCGTACGTGGGCACGCGCTTCATCGCCTCGCAGGAAGCGCACGCGAGCGAGACCTACAAGCAATCGATCACCACCTCGGCCGCGGCAGACATCATCTACACCAACCTGTTCACCGGCGTGCACGGCAACTACATCCGCGAAAGCATCCTGGCGTCCGGGCTGGATCCGGAGAACCTGCCGCTGGCGGACAAGAGCAAGATGGACTTTTCCAGCGGCGCTTCGAAGGCGAAGGCCTGGAAGGATGTGTGGGGCGCTGGCCAGGGCGTGGGCCAGATCCACGACATCCCCACCGCCGGCGAAATCGTGGCGCGCATGAAGGCGGAGTACAACGAGGCGCGCGCGCGCCTGGGGCTGGCGGTCTGAATACGGCGCCGCCCGCAAGCGCCAACGCCGGCTCCGCTGCGCGCAGCCGCCGCGAGCGGGTGCTGCGCGCGCTGTTCGTGGCGCTCGGCGCGCTCAGCCTGCTGCTGGGCATCGTCGGGATCTTCCTGCCGGTGTTGCCCACCACGCCGTTCGTGCTGCTGGCCGCGGCGTGCTTCGCGCGCGGCTCGGAACATTTTCATGCGCGGCTGCTGGCGCATCCGCGCCTGGGGCCGCTGGTGCACGACTGGCAGCAGCACCGCAGCGTGCCGCTGCGCGCCAAGTGGCTGGCCATCGGCACCATGTGGCCGTCGCTGGGCGCCACGGCGTGGTTCTTGCGCGAGCGCCCCTTCGCCTCGGTTGCCCTGCTGGCCTGCGCGGCGGCCGTGACCGCGTGGCTGCTGTGGCTGCCGACGCGGCCGCGCGGCGGCTATGCGCAGTCCGCCACGGACGGCGCAGCCTGAGCGCGCCGGCTCAGGCCACCTCCTCGCCCTGCGCCGCCGCCGCGGCTGCCGCACGCGCCTTGAACCAGCCGAAGTAAGCCACCGTCAGCGCCACCAGGAATGGCACGCCGAACACCAGCGTCATGCGGAACGCCTGCGTGAACGCCGTGGTGAGCATGACGGCCAGCATCAGCCCCGCGCCCAGCAGCGTGAGCACCGGAAAGCCCCACATGCGAAAGCGCAGCGGCGCGTCGCCCCGGGCCCGCCACGCGCGGCGGAAGTAGTAGTGGGTGATAAAGATCATCATCCACGTGAACAGCGCGCCGAACATCGACACGGCCATCATGATGGTGAACGAAGCATCCGGATAAACGATGCTCACCAGCGTGGCGATGCCGATGCCGCCGGTGGACAGCAGCAGCGCCGGCAGCGGCACGCCGCGCGCGCTGAGCTGGCCCAGTTGCCGCGGCGCGTAGCCCGCGCGCGAGAGGCTGAACATCATGCGCGTGGTGATGTAGAGCTGGCTGTTCATGGCCGACAGCGCGGCCACCAGCACCACGAAGTTGATCACGCCGGCCGCGCCCGGGATGCGGATGGCTTCCATCACCTTGACGAAGGGGCTCTGGTCATGGCCGGCGGCCGTCCACGGCAGGATGGCCAGCATCAGCGCGAGCGTGAGCAGGTAGAACAGCACCAGCCGCACCATGGTGGAGCGGAACGCGCGCATGACCGCGCGCTCCGGGTCCTGCGCCTCGCCGGCGGCCACGGCGATCATCTCGATGCTCAGGTAACTGAAGATGGAGACGATGACGGCTATCCACGTGCCCCGGATGCCGTTGGGAAAAAAGCCGCCGTGCGCGGTGTAGTGATGGAAGCCGGCCTGCTGCGCGCCGCCGCCGACCAGCGTCGGCGCGCCGAAGACCACGTAGGCGCCGAGCAGGATGAAGCCGACGATGGCGGCGATCTTGATGACCGAGAACCAGTACTCGACCGCGCCGAAGATATCGACGCTCAGCGCGTTGACCAGCACCAGCGCGCCCGAGAACGACACGATCCAGAACCACCCCGGCACCGCCGGGAACCAGTACTTCATGTAGAGCGCGGTGGCCGTGACCTCCGCCCCGACCGCCAGCACGATGCAGGCCCAGTAGGCATAGCGCACCAGGAAGCCGGCCAGCGGGCCGATGTAGTGCTCGGCATAGGCGCCGAACGAGCCGGAGGTGGGGTGCGCGACCGTCATCTCGGCCAGGCAGCCCATCAGCAGCAGCGCGATGAACGCGCCGATGGCGTAGCTCACCAGCACGCTCGGGCCGGCAAAGCCGATGGCGAAGCCGCTGCCGAGGAACAGGCCGGTGCCGACCGCGCCGCCGATGGCGATCATGGTCATCTGGCTGGCGCTGAGGCTGCGCCGCAGCCCCTTCTCGCGCTCGACGATCTGCTGGAACTGCTGCGGGGGATTGGTCATGGCTTGTCTCCTTCGGGTKGCCGGCCGCGCCGGCGCGAGGCCTGGCTGTTGCCTCGTCCGGCGCGGGCCGCATGGTCCCCGGAACCGGGGGCTGGGGGATGCGGGACGCCGCGGCTCAGAAGATGTGGCGGATGCCGAGCGCCACGCCGGTCTGGTTGCCGCGCCCGGGCAGCTCGGTGGCGGCGCCGCCGCTGACGACGTTGTGGTCCACCGTGCCGTACAACTGCGTGCGCCGCGACAGCGCGTACTCGGCCAGCATCACGCCCGCGTAGCGCCGGCCACCGTTGCCGGCGATGCCGTTGGCGTTGCGGATGCGGTCGTGGTAGAAGACGGCGGTCAGCGCCAGCGCCGGCATCACCTGACAGGTCAGGCCGGCGTAGACGGTGTCGTCCCTGCGCGGGTTGGCCGTGAACGTGCCATAGCCGACGGTGCGGGAGGCATCGTTGAGCGCCGCATCGAGCGAGCCGGTGGCGTCCCTGCCGCCGAGATAGCCGAGGAAATACTTGCCGGCGCCCACCGCGTAGCGCGCGGCCGCGCCCCACATGCGCTGCGTGTTGCTGGCGGCGTCGCGCGTCTCCTGGTAGACGCCGCCCACGCTGACGCCGCCGAAGGTGTAGGCGGCACGCGCGCCCCAGTACGCATTGCGGCCCACGCTGCCGGGCTGCTCGCCGAAGCCGTAGCTCGCGCCCACGTTGAGGCCGCCGAAGCTGCCGTCATAGCTGACGGCGTTGTCGACGCGGCCCACGGTGATGAAGTACGGCCAGTAGTTTGCGATGTAGTTGGCGATGCCGAGCGGGTCGAAGTCGCCGAACAGGTTAAAGCCCTCKGTGGACTGGCGGCCGAGCCGCAGCGTGCCGAGGCTGCCGGACAGGCCGACGTAGGCGTAGCKGCCGAACAGCCGTCCGCTCTGGTTGGCGCGGCCGGTCTGCGGGTCGAAGCCGTTTTCCAGGCGGAAGATGGCCTTGAGGCCGGCGCCCAGCGTTTCCTCGCCGCGCAGGCCGAAGCGGCTGTTGGTCACGGCGCCGTTGGCCTGCCCGATGTCGTGGTCGTCGGCGGCGTTGGCGTGGGTGGTGAAGCGCACGCTCTGGTCGACGATTCCGTAGAGCGTGGCCGAGCCCTGTGCGCAGGCGCTGCCCGTGACGAGCATGCCCGCCAGCAGCGGGGGGCAGAATGTCTTCATCGATGCGTCTCCTCTCTTTTTGTTTTTCCGGCTCCGCGCGCCTCGCGGCGAAAGAGCCTGCCTGATACGTGGCACCGCATGCCAGCCAGTGCTTTTGCGTCCAGGGAGAGGTATATTAACAAACAGATAATCTAATTTTCTTCGAGTTATTACCGAATTAAATCATCTTGCGCTGCATTTATTTCGTACAAGACCGATTTTTCGGTTAAATATTCAGAATGAAACTTGACCTGATCGATGTCCGCATCCTGCGCCACCTGACCCGCGACGGAAAAACCACGAACCAGGAACTGGCCGAGGCCGTGAACCTGTCCGCCTCGGCATGCTTCCGGCGGGTGAAGCTACTGGAAGAGGCCGGCGTGATTGCCGGCTACCGCTGCGTGCTCGACGCCAAGGCGCTGGGCATGGAATTCGAGGCGCTGGTCCAGGTATCGATGCGCACCGACGTGGAGCGCTGGCACGAAAACTTCGTGCAGGCCCTGAACGGCTGGCCGGAGGTGGTGACCGCGCGGATCGTGTCCGGCCCATCCAACTATGTGCTGACCGTGCGGGCGCGGAACCTTGAGCATTATTCCGAATTTGTTGTCAACCGCTTGCATAAGGCRCCGGGGGTGATGGCGATTAATTCTAATATTGTGTTGGCTACGGTTAAGAGGACGGGGTCGGTTTTGGAGATTTTTGAGATKGGATAAGTCTTAGATTTTTACTCAGAATCTTAACTTCAAAGGCGAAGTCTTAAAGACTAAGACTCAAAGTCTCAAAGAGGGCTCGGGCCTTTTTGGTCCTTCAGGCGCATGCAAGTGCGCCTGTCTCTGTGGGCCTAGCGGCGCGGGCTTGGTAGCCCGTTCGGGCACATGTAAGTGTCACTTTTCTTTTCTCGAAAAGAAAAGTAACCAAAAGAAAGCGATTCTTGCAGAAGGCTGGGCGCTCAGACTTCTCGTCTGAGGCTGGTTTCGTGGTGGGCGCGTTGGCTTTGATTGGGCTGCTGACGCTACCGGC
>NZ_JBFTLQ010000069.1:0-45148 GCF_056396525.1 Cupriavidus sp. 05T41 | reverse complement strand
GGCCACCGCGGCGCCGCGCGCCTTGGCGCGCGCCGCGTCGATCGCGCGCAATCCGGCGAGCGCGCGTTCGTTGGCGCKGTCCAGCGTCAGCGCGCGGCGGTAGATGGCATCGGCCAGGTCCGGCTTGCCGGAGGCCGCCTCGCGCTCGGCGCGCTCCACATAGCTGTTCACGGCCTGCTCGCGCGCCCGCATGTAGCCCATGCGGTACTGCACGTCCTTCGGGTCCAGGATCATGGCTTCCTGGTACTTGCCCATCGCTTCCTCCTGCCGCCCGCTGGCCGCCAGGTCCCGGCCTTCGCGATAGGCCTTGTCGGCGGCGCAGCCGCCCAGCAGCAGCGAAGCGGCGAGCAGGCACGCGGTCCCGGCCCGGCTTGCGAGGCGGGCGAGGGCGCGCGTGGATTGGTTGACTTGCGGCATCAGTCTGCCTCCCCGAGGGACAGTTTCTGCACCTGCTTGAGCGGCAGGTACGTGATGGTCAGGGTMGTCGGCGTGATCGMTTCGGCGCGATAGGTGCCATCGATCATGCTGTGTTCGCGCACGACGTAGGTGTCGCCGCCGCGCGCGAGGTAGGCTTCCCACTTGCCGTTCTCCTGCTTCTTGCCGAGGTAGGTGAAGGGCAGCGGCGGCGCAGTGGGCTTCGGCGGGGGCGCCACGGCGACGGGCGGCGGTGGCGGCGGGGGGGGCGTCCAGTTGTGGCTGTCGAAGAGCGTGCCGTCGGCGGTGTCGCCAGCCCCCAGCAGCTCGGCCCGGTTGTGCAGCGCCAGGATGACGGGCTCGCCGCCGGCCGCGCGCGCTGCAGGGGTGGCCGCCTGCGTGGCATCGGCGCGCGTCACGGCGGCGACGATATCGTCGCCACTCGGCGAGCGGTCGCCGAAGATGGCCAGCGCCGCGGCCGCGAGCAGCGCGGCACCAAGTGCGAGATGCCTGGGCTTCATGGCTGCTGAGCCTGCATGGCGACAATGGTGCCCGGCGCGGGCACCGGGGCCGGCGCGGCCACGGGTTCGGGCGCCGCCGCCGGCGCGGCGGGCATGTCCTTCAGGTGCAAGGTGAAGCGCAGCCGCGCCTCCAGCGTGCCGCTGCCGATCGCGTCGCGGCGGAACGTGATCTCGTCGAGCGAGGCGAACGGGATCGCGAGCAGCGTCTTTTCGCAGAAACGGCGGATGGCGGCGTACGAGCCATTGACCGGCAGCAGGATCTGGTAGCTGTACACGCGGCTGTGGCGGTCGTACACCGACTTGTAGTCGGCCTTGGCCAGCACCAGTCCGTTCTCCCTGGCCTTGTCGAACAGTGTCAGCAACTCCTGCTCGATGTGGCGGCGGTCGCCGAGCGCGCCGTAGAAGAGGGCAAGCCGGTCCTGTGCCGACGTGGGCACGGCCGGTTTCGGCGCGCTCTGCGCGATCCGCTGCGCCATGCGCTCGCGTTGCAGCGAGGCGTGTTGCTGCGCCACGCTGGCCTGCTCGAGCGGGACCCACCAGAGCCAGCACAGCGCGCCCGCCAGGCACAGCGCCGCGGCGACGAGCGTGCCGGCCGCGTTGCGGAACAGCGCGAGACGCGCCTGCAACAGCGATTGCCCGATCAGATGCGTGTTCATTTGTCGCTCTCCGCCCACTGCGCAAGAAACTGGAACCGCAGCGGCCTGTTGGGATCCTGTTCGTTGAGTTCATGCCGCAGCAGCACCACCGACGAGAAGAACGGCTGGCTGCCCACGCGGGCGATGTAGGCGAGCATGTCGGTGCCGTCCTTCGCTTCCGCCACGCCCTTGATGGCGTGGCGGGCTGCGTCCGGGGACAGTTCGAGCAACGCGATGCTGCCTGCGGGCGTCGCCGCCTCGACGGCGCGGAACAGGTCACGCCACGGCAGGTTCAGGCGGGACACGACGTCGTTGACGGCGGCGGCCTGCGCGACCTCCACCGGTGCGGCGTGCCGCGCCGCCTGGCTGTATCCGGCCACGCGCGCGCGCATCTGCTGCAGCTGCCCGCGCTCGAGGTCGCCTTGCCGCGCAAGTCCGGTGGCCGTCACGGCCGCGCTCGCGCATAGCGCCACCCCGGCCGCGCCGGCCAGCCACGCAGCCGGCCGGGTGCCGGCCACGAACCGCCACAGCGAGCGCGGAGCGAAATCGACCCGGCTTGCCTTCATGGCCGTGCTCCGGTKAGGGCGAGTTCCGCGCCGGCCGTTGCCTGCGCCATCACGCCGTCGAGCGCCACGCATTGCGGCGCCTGCACCCCGGCGTCGAACCACGCCGCGGGGACCTGTCCGCACAGGCAGAGCCGCGCGGGCGCCGGCAAGCCGTGGCGCAGCGCTTCGCGCGCCAGTTGCACCGCCAGCCAGGTGCGGTCAAGCGGCGCGATGGCCGGCACCGGCAGCGTGCGCACATCGGTGAGCCGTCCGTGGTCGACCAGGCCCAGCACCAGCGCGTCGTCGTCCATCACGCCGAACCAGGCCCCGCGCGGCAGGGCACGCCGCCAGCGGTTCCACGCAGCGATGAAGCGCGGCTGGATGGCGACCAGCGCGAGGCGGTGGTCCGTGGCCGCCTGGCGCAGTCCGTCCACCAGGCACCGGGGCGCGGCGCAGGCCAGGAACGCGTGCTTCGCATCGCAGTCCGCGCTGATTGCCCAGTCCTCCGCGCGGTCCGCGTAGAGCTGGCCGAAGCGCATGCCGATGGCCGCCTGGCAGTCGCGCAGCCGCTCCGTGTTGCGCGGCGGCGTGACCATGAACATGCGTGTCCAGGCGCTGCCGAGGATCACGGATGTGGGCATGCGGGTGCAGCCGGTGTCCGCCAGCGCTGCGMGCAGGCCGGACAGGGCGCCCACGTCGGGCTCGGCGCTCAGCGGCGCTTCGGCCAGCAGTTCGTTGGTCCGGCGCAGCCAGCCGCATCGGCGCACGAGCGCCACCGAGGACGTGGACAAGCCGATGCGCAGGGAGAGAGGACGTTTATTCATGGAGCGTGACCCGTTTGATTTCTTCCAGCGTGGTGTCGCCTTGCCTGACCAGGTCGAGCGCGGCTTCGCGCAGGCTGCGGCTGCCGTTGCGGCGGGCCGCTTCCTTGATCTGGCGGATCGGTCGTTTGTCGATGATCAGCTCGCGCAGCTCGTCGTTGAGGATCAGTATCTCGGCGATCGCGCGGCGCTTGCTGTACCCGGTGCCGCGACAGTCGCCGCAGCCCTTTCCCTGCATGAAGCGCCAGTCCGCGACATCGGCGCGGGCGAGGAACACCTTGGCCAGCTCCGCGTCGTCGGGCTCCTGCGCCGTGGCGCAGCGCGGGCAGTTGAGCCGCACCAGGCGCTGGGCCCAGATGCCATTGAGCGCCGACACGAAAGCGTAGGGATCGATCCCCATGTGCGTGAAGCGCCCGAACACGTCGTAGACGTTGTTGGCGTGTACCGTGGTCAGGACCAGGTGGCCGGTCAGCGCCGATTGCACGGCGATCTCGGCAGTCTCGCGGTCGCGGATCTCGCCGACCATGATCTTGTCCGGGTCGTGGCGCAGGATCGAGCGCAGGCCGCGGGCGAAGCTCAGCCCCTTCTTTTCGTTGACGGGGATCTGCAGGATGCCCTGCAGCTGGTACTCGACCGGGTCCTCGATGGTGATGATCTTGTCGCGCCCGTTGTGGATCTCGGTCAGCGCGGCATAGAGCGTGGTGGTCTTCCCGGAGCCGGTCGGGCCCGTCACCAGCAGCATGCCGTAGGGCTCCTGCGACAGCATCCGCAAGGCGACCAGCGACGGCCCGTCGAAGCCGAGCGCCTCGGGCGTCAGCGAGCCATAGGCGTCGATCATGGCGCGCTTGTMGAGGATCCGGATCACCGCATCTTCGCCGTGAATGCTGGGCATGATCGACAAGCGCAGGTCGATCTCGCGCCCGCCCGCCTCCACGCGGAAGCTGCCGTCCTGCGGCACGCGGCGCTCGGCGATGTCGAGCTCGGCCATGATCTTCAGGCGCGAGATCACCTGCTCGGCGATTTCCACGCCATGGGCGGTCGCGGCATGGTCGAGCACGCCGTCGATGCGGTATTTCACGGCAAGGCCCTGCGCGGTGCACTCGAGGTGGATGTCGGAGGCGCCGGCCTTGAGCGCGTCGTAGAGCGTGGAGTCGACCAGCTTGACCGCCGGGCTGGCCGCCTCGGACAGCGCGGCGAACGACAGCACGGCGGCGGTGCGGCTGCCGTGCGCCTCGCCGTCGGCGCTGCCGACGATGGCGTCCACCGCGCGCACGGTCTCTTCCTGCTTCGACAGGTAGGCCTGGATGTCGGCCTGCAAGGCGAGCCGGTACTCGACCGGCATGCCTGCGCGCGCCTCGAGCCACGTGTGCAGGTCGGTATCGAACGGGTCGGCGATCACCGCCACGCTGTGGCCGCCGTCGTCGCGCAGCAGCACGCAGCGGCGCTGCATGGCCTTGGACAGCGGCAGCTTGTCGAAGACCGGCGCCAGCGCGAGCATCTGCGCGGTCTCCAGCACCTGCAGGCCGAACGCCTGCGCCAGGCTGCGCACGAGGTCGCGTGGCTCGGCCCCGGTGAGGCTTTCGAGCTCGCTGATGAGCGGGCGCTGCGAGCGTTGCGCCTGCCTGCGCGCCTGCTGCAGCAGCGCCGCATCGATGACGATCTGCGGATCGGCGTTCGCGTTCATGTCAGGCCCCCGGCAAGGTCGAAGATCGGCATATAGAGCAGCACGACGATGGTGCCGACGATCAGGCCGATGGCGGCCATCAGCAGCGGCTCGAACATCCGCATGAAGCGCTCGATCCACCGGCCGATTTCGCCGTCGTAGAAATTGGCGGACTGCGTCAGCATGGCGCCCAGCTCGCCGCTGCGCTCTCCGACACGGAGCATGCGCAGCGAGACGGGCGTGGTGAGTCCCTGTGCCTCGAAGGCTTCGGACAGCGGCAGCCCGGACTGGATGGCCAGCCGCGCCGCGCCGAGATTGCCGCGCACGCCCGGCGCGGCCATCGCCTGCGCGGTGTCGATGGCGGCGACGATGTTGATGCCGCCCTCGAGCAGCATGCCAAGCGTCAGGTAGAGCCTGGAGAGCCCGACGATGCGCACGCATTCGCCGAGGCCGGGCAGGCATGCCAGCAGGGCGGCGATGCCGTGGCGGGCCAGCAGCCGGCGCGCCCCCAGCCACAGCGCCGCGGCGCCGAGCAGCGCCGCCGGCGCCAGCAGCGTGCCGTGGCGCCCGGCGAACTGCCCCCAGGCCAGCAGTTGCTGCGACAGCCACGGCAGGCTGCGTCCCGCGCCCTGGTACACCTCCGCGAAGCGCGGCACGACGTAGCCGATCAGGAACGCGCTCACGGCGCCGCCCACGATCAGCAGGATCACCGGGTAGATCGCGGCGCTGGTCAGCTTGCCGCGCACGGCGTCCAGGCGCTGCTGGTAGTCCACGTAGCGGCCCAGTGCCTGCGGCAGGTCGCTGGTGTTCTCCGCCRCCTGCACGATGCCAACATAGAGCGGGGGGAACACGCMTTGCCGCTCGGCCAGGACCCGCGAGAAGCGCTTGCCTTCGCGCAGCCCGGCCAGCAACTGCGCGAGGATATCGGCCGATGCCGCATTGCCTTCCTTCTCCTGCAGCGCTTCGAGGCATTCCACGAGACTCAGCCCGGCATTGAGCAGGGCCAGCAGTTCCTGGCTGAACAGCGCCACCGAGAAGCGGCCGCGCCGGCCGGGCAGGCGCGGCCCGCCCGCGTGCGCGCGCACCGGGATGACGGCAGCGGGATAGAGCCCGCGCGCCTCCACCTGGCTGCGCACGTCCGCTTCGTCACGGGCGTCAAGCCGCAGGCGGACCATCAGGTGGTCCGCTGAGAGGGCGCGCACATCAAACTGCATGGTGTTGTCTCCACGACTTCCGGTACCGGCGGTGCCTGGCCAGCGGGGAACGCGGGGTTCCCCGGGGCTCGGCGCGCCTCGACGCCTGGACAGCCTTGCCTGCGCCGCGCATTGGCGCGCGGTGCAGGGCGGCGTGCCTAGCAGCGTGCCTTGCTGGCGGGCATGCACGCGCGTCCCGCCGGGACGGTGCGTGCGCATCCCGCGCGCCAGTGCGCGTTCGCCGCCGGCCGGAGGCAATACCGGCTGCCCTTGTGGAAACTGGATATGGTTGGCTTCATGTCACCCCCGACCCGCTAGGGTTTGTCTTTGTCTTCGCGCCGGACCCGTTCCGCCGCGTCTTGCGGCAGGCGCCCCGGCGTTGCCGGTGGCCCTGTGTTCCCCTGTCGCCGCGAGCTCAGTTGGGCACGGCTGGCTCGCCGTTGCCCACGCGCGGCGCTTTGTTTTCTTGTCTGGCAAGGCGCCCGGTGCATGCCCTGCTGCGGTGTTCCGTTCCGTCTTCAGTTGGTGATGTCGGCGTTGTCGCCGGTGCCGCCCGCCTGGCCGTCCTTGCCGAACGAGCGGATCTCGATCTCGCCGGCGGTGCCGGGCGACTTGTATTGATACGGGTGTCCCCACGGATCGGCGGGGACCGCTTTCTTCAGGTACGGGCCGTTCCACTGCGAGCCGCCGCCCGGCTTGCTCACCAGCGCAACGAGGCCTTCCTCTGTGCTCGGATAGCGCCCTACGTCCAGGCGATAGGTGTCGAGCGCCTTCTCCAGCGCGTCGATCTGCGCCTTGGCGATGGTGCGCTCGGACTTGCCGAGCTGCGAGAAGTACTTCGGCMCGACGTAGGCCGCGAGCAGCCCGATGATGACCACCACGATCAACAATTCGAGCAGCGTGAAGCCGGCGCCGGGGTGGCGGTGCGGATGCGTATTCATGGCGGCTCTCGTGGCGTCTTTCATGGCGTCCTTCACGGCTTGGCCTGGTTGCGGCTGGATTGCATGCGGGCGAGCACGGCCGGCACGTAGAGCATGGTTTCGCGGTACGGCGGGATGCGCCTGGCGTGCCTGGCCACGGCGCCCTCGCCGGCGTTGTAGGCGGCCAGCGCCAGCGCCACGTTGCCGCCGTGCAGGTCGAGCAGATACTTCAGGTGGCGGACTCCGGCCTCGATGTTCTGCGCGGGATCGGACAGCTCGGTGACGCCGTACATGGCCGCGGTCGACGGCAGCAACTGCATGACGCCGGTGGCGCCCTTGGCGGAGACGGCGGCGGGGTTGCCCCTGGATTCGACCTCGATCACCGCCTTGACCAGGGCGGCATCCACGGCGTGCTTCGCCGACAGTTGCTCGACCAGCGCCGCCAGCGGCAGGTCGCGCAGGCCCGCCGGCGCGGAGCCGTTGTCGGGGCGCGCGCCAGCGCGAGACGCGACGGCCTTGCCCGGCACGGCGGCGCGCGGCGTTTCGCCGCGCAGGTAGAGCCGGTAGCTCTTGTCGAGTGGCTGGCTGGCGAAGCGCACCTCCCCGTCCGGTCCCTCGGAGCGGTAGATGTCTGCGGCATACCCCGCTCCCGAATAGCCATAGCCTGTCTGGCCAATCGAAAAAGAGATGAGAATTTTTATTATTGGGCTCATGTCAGCTCCTCACCAACATGGCAAAAGATTAGCACGGGGATAATCCAAAAGAAAAGATGGGGCGGACCATCCTGTGGGATGAATGACAGGCGCTGTTACAAGGTTGAAAAGATTATTCCGTTGCGGATATTGGTGTCTGGCCACGCTGGATGCAACTAGAGGCCGCCATATTGAAATGTCCACACATTGCTCATCCATCTGCATGATAGCGTGGTCAGGCACAATCAATAAATTATTAGGCGTTCGCGCAAACCGGTGGGAAACCGGTGTCTCGCGAGCTAATAAAAAGGGCGAAGCGAAGAAACCGGCATTAGTTTTTATTTTAATAAAAACGAAAATGCAAACGGTTCTCGAATGGGGCGTCAAGCTCCGGCCGGCGGCGCAAGCGCCATCCGGCAACGCCTGCAGGGAAAGCCCCGGGGGGGATCAAGGGAGAGCATGCCATGCGGCATCAGACGTGTATGAATCCGTCACGGGCGATTACGCCGTGCCGGTTCGGGGTCTTGTCATTTTTAACCATCCAAGCTGCGGAAAACCCCAGGTTGGTGCACCGAAGTCAATGGTTCCGCCGGCTCTAATTAGCGCCGCCGCGGAACAGGTCATTCCACGTAATTAAAGGGAGGCTGCTGGGCGGCAGGGGTGCGCTCGTCCGGAGAAAATGGTATCAAAACAGGATGGTAAAAAAATGAGTAAATCGGGTGGGCGGGAAAATAAACGGGAAAATAGAAGGGCATTCTTCGGGCGGGCAGCGGCCGGCGCGACAGCGGCAGTGCTTGGAGAGGGACTGGGTACGCAAGGCGCGCTGGCCAAGGACGGCGGCGATTCGCGTGGCAGCCCGGCGACACGGCCCTTTATCGAGGTATTGCCGGTGCCGCCGGTCAAGCAGCCGGTGCCGGCACTGGTCCCGGCGGCGCAGCGCGTGCCCGGCGCCGGCGAATGCGGCCGCGCGGAACACCAGCGCTGGGCCKACTTCACCGCGCAGCGGCTCTACGAGCTGCGCGTCAGGCAGGCGCTGCACTCGTTCCACCGCGACCTGCCGACGCAGCCGGTCTGGGGCTACGACGGCCTCGTGCCGGGCCCGACCTTCGTGGCCCGGTACAACGAGCCCATTGTMGTGCGCATCCACAACGACCTGCCGGCGAACCATATCGGGTTCGGCTCGCCGGAGATCAGCACGCACCTGCACAACCTGCACACCGCCTCCGAGAGCGACGGCTTCACCGGCGACTACTACAGCGCGGGCAAGGCCGGCCCCACGCTCAGCGCACCGGGCGGATACAAGGACCATCTCTACCCGAACTGCTATGCCGGGTACGATGCCTATGCCGCGACGCATGGCGACTCCCGCGAGGCGCTCGGCACGCTGTGGTACCACGACCACCGGCTCGATTTCACCGCGCCCAACGTGTACCGCGGCCTCAGCGGCTTCTATCTGCTGTTCGACGAGCTGGATTCGGGCAACGAGAACGACCCCAATCCCAATGCGCTGCGCCTGCCCAGCGGGGTTGGCGTCTACGACATCCCGCTCGTCATCCAGGACCGCCAGTTCGACGCCAAGKGCATGCTCTATTTCGATCCGTTCAATTCGGATGGCATCCTCGGCGACAAGTTCTGCGTCAACGGCAAGATCCAGCCGCTGTTCGAAGTGGAGCGCCGCAAATACCGMTTCCGCCTGCTCGACGGCGGCCCGGCGCGCTTCTACGAGTTCTACCTGACCTACAAGGGCGTCGACCAGGAGTTCACCTACCTGGCCAACGACGGCAACCTGCTGCCGGCGCCGCTGGCGATGAAATCKATCCGGATGGGCGTGGCCGAGCGCGCCGACATCGTCATCGATTTCTCCCGCTATCCGATCGGCAGCCAGCTGTTCCTGGTCAACCGCCTCGAACAKACCGACGGGCGTGGCCCGAGCGACAAGCGCTTGTCGCCGGGCACGCAGATCCTGCGCTTCKATGTGCGGGCCGATCCCAGGGTGCCCGATGCCAGCCGCGTKCCGGCCACGCTGCGCGAGGTGCCGCCGATGCCGACGGCCGCGCAGCTCAAGAAGCTGCCGACCCGCGTGTGGGAGTTCGACCGATCCAACGGCGGCTGGACCGTCAACGGGCAGCTGTTCGACGTCACGCGGCCGGCGGCCACGCCCCGGCGCGGCGCCGAGGAGGTGTGGGTGCTGCGCGGCAAGGGCAACTGGTCACATCCGGTCCATATCCACTTCGAGGAAGGCCGCATCCTGTCGCGCAACGGCAATGCGCCGCCGCCGCATGAGCGCGGGCGCAAGGACGTGTATGTGATCGGGCCCGGCGAAGAGGTGAAGCTGTTCATCCGCTTCCGCGACTACGAGGGGAAATACATGATGCATTGCCATAACGGCCAGCACGAGGACCACGCGATGATGATCCGCTTCGACATCGTGCCCTGATCCGGCGAACGGCACGCACGACGCGATACACGGCCCGGTACACAGAGCGAACGCACGCACGACCAAAACCATGGCGGAGCACGACAACATGTCTTCCAAGCGAACCCTCCTGAAAGCCCTGTGCGGCGCGGCGCTGCTGCCGGCGGCGGCGAGCGCCCGCGGCCTGGCCGTTGCCGCCAGGCACGGCCCGCGGGCCGGCTATTTTCCCAACGTCATGTTCGAKACGCACGWCGGGCGCAAGGTGCGTTTCTACGACGACGTCGTCAAGGGGCGCCTCGTCGTCTTCAACATGATGTACACCGCCTGCGCCGGCATCTGCCCGCCCAACACGGCCAACCTGATGGCGGTGCAGGCCGCGCTCGGCCACCGCGTGGGTCATGACATCCACCTGGTCTCGCTGACGCTGCAGCCCGAGCTCGACACGCCCGCGGCGCTGCAGGCGTATGCGCGGCAGTACGGCATCCGGCCCGGCTGGACGTTCCTGACCGGCCGGCGCGCCGACATGGACCTGGTCAGGCGCAGGCTCGGCTTCTACGACTCGGATCCGGCGGAGGACGCGCTGCTGTCGCGCCATACCGGCATGCTCAGCATCGGCAACGAGCCGCTCGACCGCTGGTGCATGATGCCCGCGCTCACGGCGCCGCAGCAGATTGCGCACGCGGTGCGGAACATGGCGTAGTCATCGGCACAAGCGCCGCGGCTTGCAAGCGGCGCGTGCCCGCAACCTTGGCAACCGGGGATCGAAGGAGGCTTGTTGGGTCTGTGAGCAAGCGCGGTGGCGGCGATGCTGCCGGCGGCGCGAGGCAAGTCGACGGGCCCGGGGGCGGGCGGTGGCGCCCGACCGGGCGCGCCAGGGTGACGATAAGTGGAGGGCAATATCATGAACGACGCGATTGACATGACTAGGCGGCACGGGGCGGCACGTGCAGCGCTTCGCACGACGCGAGAGCGGCTGGCGTACCGGCGGCTCGGGGCCTGGCTGGCGACGATCCTGCTCCTGGTGCAGCTGTGCTGGCAGCAACAGGCGCTGGCGCAGCTGCCGCCGCCGGGCACGGCATCGCAGTTCGACATCGTGGGGTTCCTGCAGGAGGCCACGTTGAACGGGCCGAACCCGACCGCCGTCACCGGCGGCAAGCTCAAGGTCAATGGCCACGTGGTGGTCGTGCCGGACCACACCATCGTGATGCTTCCGGCGAACGCGCTGACCTGGAAGGAGCTGTTCGACCAGGCGCCGGCACCCTACACGGGCGTGTCGAGCGGCATGGCGCTCGCCGACTCGCCGCAGCCGCTGACCACGTATGAGGTGCACGTGATCGGCAATCGCGTCGGCGACACCTATATCGCCGGGCTGATCTTCCTGTCGCAACAGGACCTGAATGCCGGCGCGGGCTATATCAATTACATCGATTACGCCGCCGGCGAGATGTACGTGGGCGGCAAGCTGACACTCGACCTTGCCACCGGCGTGCCGCAGAACGTGCTGTCGGCCGGCAATCCGGGCACGCGCGTGCGCATCAACGATCCCGACGGGAAGTACGGGCGCGCGGGCAGCCCCGACAAGCGCTTCACGCTCGATCCTGACAACCCGACCATCCGCAGCGCCACCGGCTTCCCCATGTGCCTGCCGCGGACCAACCCCAATGATCCGCAGGCCATTCCCGATGCGCTGTGCCCGCAAGGCAACCGGCCCAAGGACGTGGCCGGCAACTTCGTGCCGGCCTTCACCATGCCGGCGCCGGCTGCGCTGGCGCCGGGCCAGCTGCCCGACCCGCGCATCATGGCGCCGTTCCAGGTCGGCGACTACGTCAACTTCGCCGGCACACTGGTGACCGACAGCGGCACCAGCGGCGCGTACCCGGGCGGCAGCGCCGGCACCTACGTGTCCGCGCATACCGTGACCAACAACGTGGCCATCTATACCGCGCCCGGTACCAACCCGGCCTACGTCGCGGTGKAGGTYACGATCATCGGCACGGGCGGGCTGACCGTGATCGGCGCKGGCGAGGCCGCGATCCGCACGCGCTTCGAAGGGATGACCACCGACCCGAGCCGCAACATCCATCTCTACGGCATCGACGTCAACACCGACGGMTCGACCACCGATCGCGACTGGGGCACGATCGCGGTCGACCCGGGCCCGCCGAACGGCGCGGTACAAGGCCGCTGGCGCTTCCGCCCGCCGTGCACCGCCGTCACGGCGACGGTCAAGGCCTGCACGCCTCCCGCGGGCGGCAACTTCATCCCCMCGACGCGCGAGGTGCGCGCCGTGATCGAAGGCGCGTGGACGCCCGCGACCCGGCAGGCCGACACCGGMGGCGCCAACGGGCTGATGGCAGGGCAGTATCGCGCGCCGATCCTGGAATACATCTTCCCGGAGAACGTGCCCGGCACGCCGCCGCCGCCCAACAACTTCGAGACGATCCCGTTCCTCGCGCAAGGCGGCTACACGTCGTCGGCCGGCACCATCGTCGGGCAGCTCAACCCGTGGCCCGGCGCGCAGGCACCGGGCACCTGCACGGCGCCGGCCGCCAATGCCGGCACCGACTTCAGCGTGGCCTCGGGCGCGCGGGCGGTACCGCTCACCGGCAGCGCGACCGGCACGGGGCCGTTCACCTATGCCTGGCAGGCCGTGTCGCCGCCGGGCACGGTGATCACCAACCCGACCTCGCCGAACCCCACGTTCGACGCGCCCGTCATTGCAGCCGGCGGCGCCGCGCAGACGATGACGTTCCGGCTGACCGTCACCGGCTGCAAGAACCAGACGGCGACGTCCACCGTCACCGTGACGGTGCTGCCGCCGAGCCACCCGGTGCCGGTGATCAACCCGATCGCGCCGGTCACCGTCAACTCGGGCGTGCCGGTCACGCTGACCGCCAGCAGCAGCGGCGCAGCGGGCACCACGTACACGTGGACGCAGACGGGCGGCCCGGCGCAGGCGTTCTCGCAGCAACCGGCGGGCTCGGCGTCGATCCGCTTCACGCGGGCAATTCCGCTCGKGCAGATCACGCGCGACGTGCTGACCTTCACCGTGACCGCGAACGACGGCGGRCAGGTGTCGCAGCCGGTCAGCGTCACGGTGACGGTTGTGCCGGTGCCCGACGTGGTGACMGTCACCACGGCTGAGTACCGCACGTCCAAGCAGCGACTCGACCTGACGGTCACGTCGTCCATCGTGAACCCGAACCTGGTGTTGACGCTGCAGCCGTACCGCACCACCACGGGCGCGCTGTTCGACCCCGGCACGCTGGGCGCGACGCTGGCCAATACCGGCGGCGGCACCTACACGCTGGTCCTGGTCGGCGCGCCGCAGCCGGCGGCGCCGCCGGCCACGCCGCTGACCGTGAAGTCGAGCATCGGAGGCACGAGCCCGCAGACGGCACTGACGCGGATACGCAACTAGTACGCAAAGGGCATGGCCGGGATGCGGTTCGCGCCGCATCCCGGACCACCAGCCCGCCTTGACAAGCATTGCGCCAGGGCGCGCCGCGCGCGGCGCACACCTGGTGGACACGGGGAGAGAGGGTCATGAGCCAGCACCAGCCCGGAGACGGGGTAGGGGGAGCGTTGCCCGAAGCTGCGCGGGCAGCGCCAGCGGCAGCGACAGCGCAAGCCTTCGGGGAAGCGGCGGCACAGGCCGCGCAAGAACATTCGGGGGCGCGCCGGCGGGCAGCCCGGCGCGTGGCGCGGTGGCTCGTCGCGGGCGCGGCAGGCGCGTTGCTGGTGGTGCCACTGGTCGGCTCGCACCTGCTGCATGCCCAGTCGTCGACGCAGATATTCCCGGTGCAGCGGCCGCTCGGGTCGCTCAAGACGGTGCCGGTGCCGGGGCCGACTGACCAGGAGCTGGCGGAGTTCGTGCGCGACAAGACCGCCGCGGTCCAGCTCGGCAAGGCGCTGTTCTGGGATGCCCGCGTGGGCAGCKACAACCGCACCGCCTGCGCCACCTGCCACTTCCATGCCGGCGCGGACAACCGCATCACCAACCAGATCAACCCCGGACTGCTGGCCGGCGACACCGCGTTCCAGGCGGGCGGCAACTATGCCGGCCCGAACTACACGCTGCGTGCGGCCGATTTTCCGCTGACACGCCATGGGGACATCGACGATGCGGGGACCATCGCCGCGGACGTCAACGACGTGGTGTCATCGCAGGGCGTGTTCACGGCGAAGTTCGATGCCGTGCGCGCCAATGCCAGGCCAGACGACTGCACCGTGGTCACCGATTCGGTGCTGCACGGCGGCACCGGCTTCGACCTCAACGGCGTGAACACCCGGCGCGTGGAGCCGCGCAATACGCCGAGCGTCATCAACGCGGTTTTCAACTTCCGCAATTTCTGGGACGGCCGGGGCAACAACGTGTTMAACGGCGGCGACCCGTTCGGCCTGCGCAACACGCAGCCGCTGGCGTGGAAGTTCGACAAGGGTGTGCTGCGCAATGTCGCCGTCTCGCTGTCCTCGTCGTCGCTGGCCTCGCAGGCGTCGGGCCCGCCGATGAGCGGCAACGAAATGAGCTGCCAGGGGCGGGCGTTCGTGGAGCTGGGGCAAAAGCTGCTCAAGGAGCGCCTGCTGGCCGATCAGGACATCTCGCCGCGCGACAGCGTGCTGGGCGCCTACGCGCTGCGCGCGCCGACGTACGCGGAGCTGATCAGGAAGGCGTTCCGTCCGGAGTTCTGGTCCGCGCCGGTCATCCTCAGCCTGCCGGGCTCGCACGCACTGAACTTCAAGCCGATGGACCTGCAGCGGCAGCGCCGCCGGGACGACAATGACTTCGACTTGCGGCGCTTTCGCGGCAACCTCGTCACCACGCAGATGGAGGCCAACTTCGCGTTGTTCTTCGGCATCGCGGTGCAGATGTACGAGGCCACGCTGGTTTCCGACGATACGCCGTTCGATCGCTTTGCCGAGGGCGACCGCACCGCGCTGACCGCGCAGCAGATGCGCGGGCTCATGCTGTACCAGGAGCGCGGGCGCTGCATCAGCTGCCATGGCGGCCCCGAGACCACCAACGCGGCGTTCAGCAACGTGCAGAACCAGCGCGTGGAGCGCATGACCATGGGTGACGGCGCCGTGGGCATCTACGACACCGGCTTCTACAACATCGGTGTGCGGCCGACGCGGGAGGATATCGGCCTCGGCGGCAACGATGCGTTCGGCAATCCGCTGTCGGAAACGCGCATGGCGCAGCTCGGCAAGGGCGCGCTGCTGGGCAACGGCTTCGGCAGCAGCCCGTTCCCGCAGGGGCAGCGCATCGTCGCGGACGGGGCGTTCAAGGCGCCGGGCCTGCGCAACGTCGAGTTCACCGGGCCGTACTTCCACAACGGCGGGAAGTCCACGCTGATGCAGGTGATCGACTTCYACAACCGGGGCGGGGATTTCGCCTACGCCAACCGCGACGACTTCGATTTCCATGTGGGCCCGATCGGCCTGAGCCAGGCCGAGAAGGAGGATCTTGTGTCGTTCCTGCTGTCACTGTCGGACGACCGGGTGCGGTACAGCCGCGCGCCGTTCGACCATCCGTCGATCTGCATGCCGAACGGTCACCAGGGCGGTTCGCGGTCCGTGGCGCAGGACGTCCGCAAGGGGACCGCCATCGACCTGATGCAATGCGTGCAGGCGGTCGGGGCCGACGGCACGCGCAAGGGTTTGCAGACGTTTCTGGGGCTAAGTCCGTTCGCGCACTGAATTGCGGCGTCGAGACCGCGTCATGCAGAACGTTGCGCTGAATGGCAAATGGGGAGGCCATCGTATGTCGGATCCAATCGAACCAACCGGCGGCGCGGGGGCGCGCCGGGGCAGTGGCCGGGGCGTGGTCGGGGCGCCGTTCGCGCTGCTGTGGCTGCTGGCGCTGGCCGTGCTGGCGGCGCTGGCGATGCCTGCCCGCGCGCAGGCGCCGGCGCCTGGCGTCGACGCGCAGTTCGACGTACTGGGCTATATCCAGGAGGCCACCCTCGACGGCTGCGGCGACGCGCTGTGCGGCGGCAAGATGCGGGTCAACGGCCACACCATCGTCATTCCCGCCAATACCATCGTGATCCTTCCGGCCAACGCGCTGACCTGGAAGGAGCTGTTCACACAGGCGCCGGCGCCGTACACCAACGTGGCCACCGGCATGGCGCTGGCTGACCTGCCGGCGCCGCTCAGCGGCTACGAGGCGCACGTGATCGGCAACCAGGTGGACGATGTCTATATCGCCGGCCTGGTCTATATCTCCCAGCAGTCGCTCAACAGCGGCACGGGCTTCATCAACTACATCGACTACGCGGCGGGCGAGCTGCGCGTGGGCGGGCGGCTGGTGCGCGACGGCGGCGGCGTGCCGCAGAACGTGCTGGACGCCAGCAAGCCCGGCACGCGCGTGCGCATCAACGATCCGGGCGGGCGCTTCGGGCGCGCCATGTCGCCGGACCGGCGCTTCACGATCGATGCCGACAACCCGACCATCCGCAGCGCGACCGGCTATCCGATGTGCGTGCMGCGCGTGGACGCGTCGCGCCAGGCCGACGATGCGGCGTGTCCGCAGGGCAACCGGCCCAGGGACATCAGCGGGCAGTTCTCCACCAACTTCACCATGCCTGACCCGGCGGCGCTGGCGGCCGGGCAACTGCCGGACCCGCGCATCATGGCGCCCTTCGAGGTGGGCGACCATGTCACCTACTCCGGCACGCTGGTCGGCGACCGTGGCGCTCAGGGCCCGTACCCGCCGACCGACGCGACCTATGTGTCGGCGCACACGCTGGTCGCCAACATCGGCATCTTCACGGCGCCGTTCACGGACCCCGCATATGTCGCGATCGATGTGACGATTCTCGGCAACGGCGGCATCTCGGTGCCGGCGAACCAGGAGGCAGTGGTGCGCACGCGCTTCGAGGGCGTCACCACCGACCCCAGCCGCAATGTCCTCCTGTACGGCATCGACGTCGCGCCCGACGGCACCACGAGCGAGCGCGAATGGGGCATCGTGGGTGTCGATCCCGGCGCCCCGACCGGCACCGTCAAGGGCCGCTGGCGCTTCCGCCCGCCATGCACGGGCCTGGTCGCCACGTTCAATTTCTGTTTCGGCCCGCTCGAGGAGAACACGTTCCTGCCGGCCACGCGGGAAGTGCGCGCCGTCATCGAGGGTGCGTGGACGCCGGCCACCAGCACGCCGCTGAAGAATGGCCTGATTGCCGGGCAGTACCACGCGCCGATCCTCGAATACCTGTTCCAGGAGAGTTTCCCCGGCGTGACGCCGCCGCCGATCAGCTTCGCGACGATGCCCTTCCTGGCCAGGGGCGGCTACAGCTCGTCGAGCGGCGTCGTGKCCGGGCCGCTCAAACCCTGGCCGGGATCGGGCCAGCCGGTGTCATGCACGGCGCCCCGGGCCAGCGCCGGCGCCAACATGACCGTGCAATCGGGCGCAACCAAGGTGCAGCTCAACGGCACCGCGAGTGGCTCCGGGCAGCTTGCCTACGCATGGACGCCGCCGAAGGGCGTGACGCTCGCACCGTCCGCCTCGGTCCTCAACCCGACCTTCACCGCGCCCACGGTGACGGCCACCAACACGCTGCTGTTCACGTTGACCGTGACCGGCTGCGACGGCCTGCAGGCCACCTCGGCGATGACCGTCACTGTCACGCCGCCGCAGGCCGCCGTGCCGTTCGTCAGCCCGTTGTCGCCCCTGACGGTGCCTTCGGGCTCGACGGTGGTGCTGACCGCCAATGGCACCGGCGCCCACAAGCTCAGCTACACGTGGACGCAGACCGGCGGGCCGCCGCAGGCATTCAGCCAGCCCAGCGGCAGCGCGAGCATGACGGTCAGCCGCGCGTTGCCGGTCGGCCAGTCCGCCAGCGACGTGCTCGCGTTCACGGTGATCGCCACCGACACGGTCACCAACGCGAAGTCCGCGCCGGTGACGGCCACCGTCACKTTCACGCCGGCGGCGGACACCGACACCATCACCGTGGCCGAGTACCGCATCTCGCGGCAGCGGCTCGACGTGACGGCGGTCTCGTCCGTGGCCAGCCCGAAGGTCGTCCTCACGCTGCAGCCATACCGCACGACCAGCGGCAGGCTGTTCGACCCGGCCACGATGGGCAACACGATGACCAACAACGGGGGCGGCAACTACACGCTGTCGCTGGTCGGCGCGCCACAGCCCGGGCCGGGGGAGGGCCTGGTCGTGAAGTCGAACCTGGGCGGCAGCAGCCCGCCGACGCCGTTGACGCGCGTGCGCAACTGACGCTGCGCGCAGTGGGATGCAGTACCCGGGAGGCTGCCGCGGCGGGCCTCCCGGCGACCACGGGCGGAAGGCGCACATGTGCGCGCCTTACCGGCCGGGCGCAGGAAGCGGCAATGCTTGTACGGGGAGGGCCGGCGCATGCGCCGGAAAAGTTCGACACCGAGACGGAGAGGAAACCATGCTGTATCTACCCAGTAACGCACCGGCAGAAGAGGTCCGCAAGGCCGAGCGGGCACGACGGAACCGGCTGGAGATCGTACAGGCACTGTCGCACGGGAAGGTCACGCGGCGCGAACTGCTCAAGTGGGGGCTGATCACGGCGACCGGCATGCTGGCGAACAAGCATGGGCTGAACCCCTTCGTCGGGCAGGCGTGGGGCAAGGGCGGCAGCGGCAGCAGCGGCAGTGGCAGCGGCGGCAGCAGCGGGTCTCCCACCGGCATCGCAGCCAGCTCGCTGTTTGGCGCGGCGCCGTTCAGTCAGCCCATGCCGCGCATGGACGTGCTGCCGCGCAAGCCGGTTTCGGCGCTGAGTCCGGCGCCCACGCACGAGGCCAACACCACGCTCCAGGCGGTGCCGGCGGTGCTGGGCGGCGGCTTCGGCCCGGTCGAAGGCCGCCCGCCCGGCCCGATCTGGGCGCACCAGGGCTGKGACATTCTTCCGCCCCAGGTCGCCTACGAGGTGGCCACCAGCGGCCTTACGCACAACTTCGCCTACAACCCTGGCGTCGACTCGCGCCTGAACTGCGGCATCGATCCGCTGCATTCGGTACAGACGTGCTTCCACCCCAGCATGCCGGACCAGTCGGCKACCAAGTTCTGGACCTTCAACGGCACGTTCCCGCCCAAGCTGGTGCTGGCCCGCTACGGCGAGCCCATCTTGTACCGCCACCACAACGCGCTGCCGGCCGACCGCACGCAAAACGGCGGCTTCGGCCTCCATACGCTGTCGACGCACGAGCACAACGGCCACCATGGCGCGGAGAACGACGGGTTCACCKGTGCATTCTTCTTCCCGGGCCAGTTCTACGACTATCACTGGCCGCTGGTGCTCGCCGGCTTCCGCTCGATCAACACCACGGCCAGCGACCGGCGCGCCGGCAGCCCGGACGGCAACGGCGGCATCACGAAGATCCCCGGGGACTGGCACGAGACCATGAGCACGCACTGGTTCCACGACCACATGTTCAGCTTCACATCGCAGAACGTCTACAAGGGCGTCGCGGCGATGATGAATATCTACAGCGCGCTGGACCGCGGCAACGAGTCGATCAACGACGGGGTGAACCTGCGGCTGCCGAGCGGGCGCGCCAAGGACTGGGGCAACCTCGACTACGACGTCAACCTGATGCTGGCCGACAAGGCGTGGGACCGCGACGGCCAGATGCAGTTCGACATCTTCGACCTCGACGGCTTCCTGGGCGACCAGCCCACCGTCAACGCGGTGTACAAGCCGTACTTCGAGGTCGAGCGCCGCAAATACCGCTTCCGCATCCTCAACGCCTCGGTGTCGCGCTTTTTCAAGCTGATGCTCAGCGACGGCTCGCCGATGATCCAGATCGGCAACGACGGCAACCTGCTGCCGCGCCCGGTCGTGCTGTCGCAGCTCGACGAGATGGGCATCGCCGAGCGCTACGACATCGTTATCGACTTCTCGCGCTATACCAATGGCGCGCGCGTGCAGCTGGTCAACCTGGCCGAGCACGACAACGGCAAGCGCGTGGCGCATGACCTCACGCTGGGCGAGGCGCTGTCGGGCAAGTCGAAGGACACGTGCGTGGGGCCGATGCTCGAGTTCCGCGTGGTGCGCGATCCGCCGCAACCCGACCTCAGCCAGGTGCCGGCCACGATGATCCCCAACCCCGACCTGTCGAAGATCCCGGTGGCGCGCGAGCGCACCTTCATCCTCGGGGACGGGGCGAAGCAGACGACCGGGAAGTCCGCTTCGGGCTTCTTCGGCCCGTGGGGCATCCGCGTGGATGGCGGCGACACGCTGGCGGCGGACTACGGCCGGGTGTCGGCGGCGCCAAAGGCCGGCACGCGCGAGATCTGGAACCTCGTCAATGCTGGCGGGGGCTGGGACCACCCGCTGCATATCCATTTCGAGKAGGGGCAGATCCTCGAGCGCGATGGCAGTGCGCAGAAGGTGCCGGCCTGGGAACAGGGCCGCAAGGACGTCTACCGGCTGCACCCGAGCGGCAAGCTCAAGATCACGATGCAGTTCCGCGACTGGGGCGGCATGTTCATGGAGCACTGCCACAACACGGTTCACGAAGACAACGCCATGTTGCTGCGATGGGAGATCGATGACTCGGGCTCGCCGTTCCTGCGTCCGTTGCCGACGCCGATCCCGACACCGCAGGGGGTGACGTTCCAGGATCCGGTCGAAGTCCTGAAGACGGCGCTCTAGGCAAGGGGCGGACCGGGACCCCGGCGGCGCSGGGGTCCGCGGCGGTGGCATGCAGCGTAACGGAGGGACATCATGAGGCAGGAAAGAAGGGGCGGGCCCGGAAGGGCCGGGATCGGCATCGTGGCGCTCTGGCTGGGGCTGGCGGGCGCGGTGGCCGATGCCGGCGCGCAGCCGGCCGAGGAACCGCAGACCCACTCGTCCGCGGTGCGGGTGGCCGGCAAGATGCCGGAGGCCGACGAGAACGTCGTGTTCTCGGGCATGGCGACGATCGACACCACGTTGATCGTCGCGCCGCCGGCGGCGCCGGTGGCGGAGATCGCGTTCGACTTTTCCGCGGTGTCCGCGCGCGGGGAAAGGAGCGGCATCGCATACCGCGTGGACAGCCCGACCAGCCTGCAGCGCAGGCTGACCCTCGGCGAGACCATCGAGGTCAGCTTTCCGTACTACCCGGAGGGCGAGCCGCTCGCGGCCCGGTCGGCGACCGCTTCGTTCAGGCTGCTCACTAGCGGCAAGACGTCCCGGGCGATCGTGGTGGGCACCGCGCGGCCGGGGCCGGCGAACTGAGGAGGGCGCGACATGCCGACCAGCCAGTACCTGCGCCGCGCCGCGGCAGCGTGGTGGATGTTGTGGACGACGCTGTGCATGGCGGCGCTCGGCGCCGCCATGCCGGCGCGCGCCCAGACCCCGTGGGGCGCGGACTATTTTCCGAACGTGGAGCTGAAGACCCAGGACGGCAGGACCGTGCGCTTCTATKACGACCTGCTCAAGGGCAAGGCGGTGGCCATCAACCTGGTCTACTCGAGCTGCGAGAACATCTGCCCGCTGGAGACCGCCAAGCTGGTAGAGGTGCAGAAGCTGTTCGGCGAGCGCATGGGCCGTGACATCCATTTCTACTCCATCGCCATCGACCCCTGGGACACGCCGGCGGAGCTGAAGTCCTACGCGAAGAAGTTCGGCGTGGGACCAGGCTGGCTGTTCCTGTCGGGCAAGGAAGCGGACATCCGGCTGATCGCGCGCAAGCTGGGCCTGTCGCGCGCCAACGATCCGGAGACGCGCGACGGCCACAGTGCCACGCTGATGGTCGGCAACGTGCCGGCGGGGCAGTGGATGCGGCATTCGGCCATCGACAACCCGCAGTTCCTCGCCACCGCCATCACCAACTTCATGGGCTGGAGCCGCCCCGCGCCGGCGCAGGCGCCCGCGGTGGACTACGCGCTCGCCAGGCCGGTGCTGATGGGGCGTGGCGAGGTGCTGTTCCAGAGCCGCTGCGCTGCGTGCCATACGGTCGGCCATGGCGACCGCMTCGGCCCCGATCTGCAGGGCGTCACCGCGCGCCGCATCAAGCCATGGCTGACCCGCTACGTGACCGAGCCGGACAAGATGCGCGCCGAGGGCGATCCGACGGCCGTGCGCCTGTTCCGGCAATACAACGAGCTCCGCATGCCGAACMTCGGGCTGGGCGGCGAGGACGTGGCCGCGTTGCTCGGCTATCTCGAGACGCGGGACAGGGCCAACAGCGCGGTCAGGGCCGCCGTGCCCTGACGCGCGAGCCGGGAACGACCACGGTGCTGCGGACCGCGCCCGCGGCACGGTGGACTCGATGTAGTGMAACAGAGAAGGGGACCAAGATGACGATGACTMGCTCGAAGCGCCGCCTGCCGGCGCGACAGATCTGCCTGGCCGCCGCCGCCGGCTTCACGGCGCTCCTGGTGGCCTGCGGCGGGGGCGGGGGCGGCGGCGACAGCGGCACGCCTGCCGCGCCGGCGGCGACCACCACCGCGACGACGTTCAGCGGGCCGATCTCCGGATTCGGGAGCATCTTCGTCAACGGCGTGCGCATCGACAACAGCGCGGCCTCCATCACGCTGGACGACGACAATCCGGGCGGGCGCGACGACGATCTCAGGCTGGGCATGGTGGTGGAGGTCCAGGGCCAGCGCGACAACGCGGGCGCGACCGGCCGGGCCACCAGCATCGCGTCGCGCAGCTTCGTGCAGGGCCCGGTCTCGACCGTCAATGCCGGGGCCGGCACGCTCACCGTGTTCGGCGTCAGGATCACGGTCACCCCGTCGACCGTGTTCGACGGCAGCGGCCTGAGCGGACTGGCCKCGCTCGCGCCGAACGACATCGTCGAGGTGCACGGCCTGCCCGACGCCACCGGCGCCAGCCTGAAGGCCACGCGCATCGAACGCAAGGCCGCGGGCAGCGAGGCACGGCTGACCGGCATCGTGCAGAACGCCGCCGCCAGCACCTTCACCATCAACGGCATCACGGTGCAGTTCACCCCGGGCGTGCTTGCCAACCTGCCCGGCGGCGTCGTCAACGGCGCCACGGTCCGCGTGAAGGGCACGCTCGCCACGCCGACGGTGATTGCCGCGACGCGCGTGCGCGGCACCAGCCTCGTCCMGGCCATCGTCGCGGGCCAGCGGGCAGAGCTCGAAGGCGCCATCACGCGCTTCACGTCGGCGACGGACTTCGAGGTGTCCGGGCTGCGGGTGACCGTGCCGGCGACGGCCGTGGTCAGCGGCACGCCGGTGCTTGGCGCGCGCGTGGAGGTCAAGGGCACGGTCGCGGGCGGGGTGCTGAGCGCCACGCAACTCGAGGTCGAGGACGAGGCGCACGAAGCCAGCGAAGCCAACGAGCTCCACGCCGTGGTGGCGAGCATCGACAAGGCCTCGCTCACGCTGACGCTGCGCAGCGGCACGCTGGCCGTGCAGTGGAGCAGCGCGACGGCGTTCGACGCGGCGACCCTGCCGCGCGGCGCGGAGAGCCTGCTGGTKGGACAGCGGCTGGAGGTGCGCGGCAAGGTGGCCGGCAATGTCGTGCTCGCCAGCCGCATCAAGGTAGACAACTAGGCAAGGCAGCATCCGGCGGGGAAGGCGCGCGGCGGTCAGCCGCCTGCGCGCGTCCGGCCGCCGGGTGCCGGTCGGACCGGTACCACGGCTGACCTGGACCGGGTATCTTTGACCCGCGTAGCGAACACCMCCCTGCTACGCGGGCTTTTTTTTCAGATCGGGTTATTCATGGCTGGCGACGGCTTCCTGCTCCTGGCTTGCGTGCCGCCGGGCGCCGTGTGCGCCGGGCGGGGCGGACTGCGCAGGGCGGGGCCCGCGGCCGGCGCGGCGCGGCTGCTCCCGCGCGCGAAGGGGATGCCGTGCGGAAACCAGTAGACGGTGGCGGCGCMGGATGCGAAGCCGCCTAGCCCCGKGTAGCCGGCCCCGGCGTAGGCAGTCCGGCGCACAGGGATGCCGGCCAGCGCGTCCGTGTTCTCCACGAATTGCCAGCTGCTGTCAGCACGCCTGCAGGCAATGCCGATGACCTGCCAGGGGGCATTGTCGATCACGGCCTGTACCGACACCTGGTCGCAGGGGGACCCGACGACCCAGCCCCGCCCCGGGATCGGCGCGGCGGTCGGGACGGTGGTCGGCACGGTCATCGGGTAGTGCAGCCCGTCGGCCATCGGGGCGGCCATCGTGTCGGCCCAGGGTGGAGCCATCGAGTCCGCCAGCGGCGCGGCCATGGTATCCGCCAGCGGGGCGGACCACTGCCMGTGCGCCTGATTCGCCACTCCACCTGCGCCCAGGCCAAGGGCGACGCACATCGCTACCAGCGCTCCTGCTTTCCTCGTCATGATCTCCGCCTCCCGCCCCTGGCCGGATTGCGCGTCMGTCTCTCCGGTAGTCGCCCCGCCGGCCATTGCCGCGMCGGCCGCGCCGATATCGCCCTCGATTTCTTTCACTCTAGGGCACCGTCGTGCGGCCTGCCCGCCATTTACGGCGGCCGGCGTGCGGGCAGCGGCGGCCAGTCAGGACTAAGATCTCATCAGCGGGCTGCCTGCGGTTGCGGCATGCGCGGTATCGACATCCTGGCCGATCTCATGTCCAACTTCTCAAGCGCCGCCGGAACCGGCGGCACCGGGGCCGGTGGCACCAGAAAAGTGCGCTACTGGCTGGCCGGCGGGGCCTGTGTGCTGCTGGCCGCCGCCGTGGCGCGCCATGCGCTGTTCCTGGCCGTCGAGAGCGACGCGTTCGAGCCCAAGCCGGCCAGCGCCGCCGACGCGCTCACGCMCGACCGCCTGGGCGCGCCGTCCCGCCAGTTCGCGTTCGCCAGCGGCGAGCGCATGCTGCGCGCGTCGTGCGTGCTGGCGCAAAGCGCCGAGGCACCGGCGCTGCTGATCTATCACGGCGACGAGGAAAATCTCTCCGACTGGGCCAGCGCGCAGGCGCTGCTGTACCGCAACGGCATTGCCTCGTGCGTGTTCGACTACAGCGGCTACGGCGCCAGCGGCGGCAAGCCSGGCGTGCGCAACCTGCGGGAAGATGGCCTGGCGGCCTACAGCCAGTTCCTGGCGGCCACGCCGCAGGCTGCGCGGCGCTATGTGATGGGGTTCTCGCTGGGCTCCGGCGCGCTGCTCGACGTGGTCCAGGCGCTGCAGCCGGCGCCGGCGGGCATGGTGATCGCTGCCGGCTTCACATCGGCGCGCGAGGCGGCCGTGGTCACGGGGCGCGTGCCCGCGTGGATGGCGCGGCTGCTGCCCGAGCCATGGGACAACGAGTCCCACCTGCGCGAATCCCGGCTACCCGTGCTGTTCGTCCACAGCCGCGCCGACGAAGTCATTCCGTTCGCGCATGCCGAGCGCCTGGCCGGCGCCGCGGCCGGCACCAGGCGCCTGGTGGCGCTCGACGGCCTGCCGCACGACGCCGCCATCGAACCCGAGCGCCAGGATCCGTTCTGGGCGCCGATCGTGGGTTACCTGCGCTCAGGCTCCCTGGAAGGCAACGGGGGCTAGCGATGCGGCCCGGGGCAACCTCCACAGTCCACCGGGAACTGCCAAAAGGAACAAAAAAAGGACGCCGGCCCAAGCCGCACGTCCTTTTCCGAGGCAATGCCAGGTATCTCCCGGCAGTACCGCTTCCGGCTTACGCTTCCGCGGGCAGGCTCGCGCCAACCGTGTTGAAACCGGCGTCCACGTACGTGATCTCGCCCGTCACGCCGCTGGACAGGTCCGACAGCAGGAAGGCGGCCACGTTGCCGACTTCCTCGATGGTCACGTTGCGGCGCAGCGGCGCGGCTTCCTCGAAGTGGCCCAGCAGCTTGCCGAAGCCCTTGATGCCGGAGGCGGCCAGGGTCTTGATCGGGCCGGCGGAGATGCCGTTGGCACGGATGCCGCGCGGGCCGACCGATGCGGCGAGGTAGCGCACGCTGGCTTCGAGCGAAGCCTTGGCCAGGCCCATGGTGTTGTAGTTGGGCACCGTGCGTTCCGCGCCGAGGTAGGTCAGCGTCAGCAGCGAGGCCTTGTCCGACAGCATCGGCAGGGCGGCCTTGGCCAGGGCGGGGAAGCTGTAGGCGGAGATGTCGTGGGCCACCCGGAACGCTTCGCGCGACAGGCCTTCGAGGAAATCGCCGGCGATCGCCTCGCGCGGGGCGAAGCCGATCGAGTGGACCAGGCCGTCGAGCTTGTCCCAGTGCTTGCCCAGTTCGGCGAAGGTATTGGCGATCTGCTCGTCGCTGGCGACATCGCATTCGAAGACGAGGTCGGTGCCGAATTCCTTGGCAAAGTCGTTGATGCGGTCCTTGAAACGCTCGCCGACATAGGTGAAGGCGAGTTCCGCGCCTTCGCGTTTGCAGGCCGATGCGATGCCGTAGGCAATCGAGCGGTTGGACAGCAAGCCGGTGATCAGGATTCGCTTACCTGCCAGAAATCCCATAGGTTCTCCAATGATGTTCGAGGCGGACGGGCACGGTTCGTGCAATGGCGTCCGGGGTTGCGGCGCGCACCGCGCGGTGGCTGCGCTGCGGCAGGCTGACGGCCGGCATGGCTGCGGCGCCGCGTACTGGAATGTCCGGATGGCTGGACGCCATCCGATCCAAGGTAAAATTGTCTCATAACTTGACCGCGCCGCCGACGGCCGCGGACTGTCCGATTCAGGTGGAGGACCCAAACCGGATGCATATTCGCGCACGTAGACCGCTTCAGGCGGCATGGCAGCGCTTCCGCACGATGTCGGTGCTGGGCTGTGGACTGTTAGCCCTGGGTGCCGCGGGTTTTCCCCTATCAGCTGACGCAGCCCATGGCTTCGCACAGTATGGTGAACTCAAGTATCCGGCCGATTTCACCCATTTCGACTACGTCAATCCCGACGCGCCGCGCGGCGGGACGCTGACCCTCGCCAATCCCGACCGGCGCACCAGTTTCGACAAGTTCAATCCGTTCACGCTCAAGGGTACGTCGGCCCCCGGCGTGAATTCGTTGATGTTCGAGTCGCTGCTGATCCCCAGCGCGGACGAGACCGCCAGCGCCTACGGCCTGCTGGCAGACGACGTCACCGTGGCTCCGGACGAGCTGTCCGTGACGTTCCACCTGCGCCCGAAGGCGCATTTCAGCAACGGCGACCCGGTGCTGGCGAGCGACGTCAAGTATTCCTACGAGATGCTGATGAGCAAGGCGTCCAGCCCGGGCTACCGCAGCATGTGCACGGACGTGAAGGCGGTCACGGTAGTGGGCCCGCACACGGTGCGCTTCGATTTCAAGYAGCGCAATATCGAGCTGCCGCTKATCGTCGGCTCGCTGCCGGTGTTTTCCAGGAAGTGGACCGCCACGGTGCCATTCGAAAAGCTGACCTTCGAGGAGCCGGTGGCAAGCGGCCCCTACCTGGTCGACCGCTACGACGCGGGGCGCGGCATCACGTTCAGGCGCAATCCGGCGTATTGGGGCAACGATCTGGCGGTGCKGCGCGGCACCTTCAACTTCGACCGCGTGGTCTATCGCCTGTACAAGGACGAGACCGCGAAGCTGGAAGCCTTCAAGGCCGGCGAGTTCGACGCCATCGTGGAGTACAAGGCCAAGAGCTGGGCCAAGAGCTACGAGGGCAAGCGCTTCTCCAACGGCGACCTGATCAAGACCGACTTCCCGCACCGCAACGGGGCCGGCATGCAGGGCTTCGTGATGAATATGCGCAAGCCGATGTTMCAGGACGTGCGGGTCAGGCAGGCCCTGATCCTGGCGCTGGACTTCGAATGGCTGAACCGCCAGCTCTTCTATGGCGCCTACCGCCGGCTCGACAGCTGGTTCTCCAACAGCGAACTGGCCGCCAGCGCCACGCTCGATGGCCAGCCCGGTCCCGGCGAACTGGCGTTGCTGGAGCCGCTGCGCTCGCAACTGGCGCCGGAAGTGTTCGGCCCCATCGTGACGCAGCCCACCACCAATCCGCCGCGCTCGCTGCGTGACAACCTGCGCGACGCGCGCAGGCTGCTGGCGCAGGCCGGCTGGACCTACGAGGATGGTGCGCTGCGCAATGCCAAGGGCGAGCCGTTCGTCTTCGAGTTTCTCGACGACGGCGGCGCCATGAGCCGCGTCATCACCACCTATGTGCGCAACCTCGAAAAGCTGGGCATCGAGGTGAACCAGCGCACCACCGACTTCGCGCTGTACCAGAAACGCCTGGAGGACTTCGATTTCGACATGGTGTCGATCCGTTTMCCGGATTCCCAGAGCCMSGGCAACGAGCTGCGCGACCGCTTCAACAGCGAAGCAGCCACCACGCCGGGATCGGACAACCTGTTCGGCCTCAAGTCGCCGCCGATCGACCGCCTGGTCGACAATGTGCTGCACGCCCATACGCGCGAGGAACTGGTCAATGCCGGGCGGGCGCTGGACCGCGTGCTGATGCACGGCTACTACATCGTGCCCAACTGGTACAGCGCGTCGCATCGCGTGGCATACCGCAAGGAACTGATCTACCCGGAACGCCTGCCGTATTTCTACACGGCCGAAGGCTGGGTCCTKAGCAACTGGTGGCGTACCGACACCAAGCCGGCTGCCCGATAAGCGCGGACTGGAACAGAAGGAACCGAGATGCTCATTTACCTCCTCAAGCGCGTCCTGCTGATGATCCCGACCCTGATCGGCGTCATCACCCTGACGTTCGTGGTGATCCAGTTCGTGCCCGGCGGCCCGGTCGAGCAGATGATGATGGAGCTCAAGGGGCGGGGCGGTGGCGGCGAGGCCAGCGGCGGCGGCGCGGAATATCGCGGCCGCCGTGGCGTGGACCCGGACAAGATCAAGGAAATCCAGGCGCTCTACGGCTTCGACAAGCCGCCGCTCGAGCGCTACTTCATCATGCTCAAGCGCTTTGCGCGCTTCGACCTGGGGCAGAGCTACTTCCAGCACCGCAGTGTGTGGGAGCTGGTGAAATCCAAGATGCCGGTGTCCATCAGCCTGGGTTTGTGGACCTTTTTCCTGACTTACCTGATATCGGTGCCGCTCGGGATCTCCAAGGCGATCCGGGCGGGCARCCGGTTCGATGTGGTCACCAGCATGGTGGTGCTGGTGGGCTATGCCATTCCGGGCTTCGTGCTGGGCGTGCTGCTGCTGGTGTTGTTCKGCGGCGGCACCTTCGTGCAGTGGTTCCCGCTGCGCGGGCTGACTTCCGATGACTGGGACCAGCTTTCGATGATGGGCAAGGTGATGGACTACCTGTGGCACCTCGTATTGCCGATCACCGCCTCGGTGGTGGGCAGCTTCGCGGTGATCACCATGCTGACCAAGAACGCGTTTCTCGAGGAAATCCGCAAGCAGTACGTGCTGACCGCGCGCGCCAAGGGGCTGGCCGAGCGCCGCGTGCTGTGGAAGCATATTTTCCGTAACGCGCTGATCCCGCTGGTGACCGGTTTCCCGGCGGCCTTCATCGGCGCGTTCTTCACCGGCTCGCTGCTGATCGAGACCTTGTTCTCGCTCGACGGGCTCGGCCTGTTGTCCTACGAGGCAGTGCTGCGGCGCGACTACCCGGTCGTGCTCGGCACGCTCTACCTGTTCACCCTGATCGGGCTGGTCACGCGGCTGATCTCCGATGTCTGCTACGTGATGGTCGACCCGCGCATCCACTTCGAGGCCGTGCACCGATGAAATTCCGCTCKCGCACGCTACCCAACGGCCTGCCCCATTCGCCGTCGCCGCGCCAGCGCGCCTGGCAGCGCTTTCGCCGCAACCGGCTGGGCTACTGGAGCCTGATCCTGTTCGTCGCCATCTTCGTGCTCAGCCTGTTCGCCGAAGCCTTGTCGAGCGACCGGCCGCTGGTGGTGAAGTACAAGGGCGAATGGTATTTCCCCATCGTCAAGGTCTATCCGGAGACGACCTTCGACGGCGACTTCCCCACGCGCACGGATTATCTCGATCCGTTCATCCGCAACCGCATCACCAGCAACGGTAACTTCGCCGTCTTCCCGCCCAACCGGTATTCCTACGACTCGCTCAACTACTTCTCCAAGGAGCCCAATCCGGCGCCGCCTTCGGCGGAGAACTGGCTGGGCACGGACGACCGGGGCCGGGACGTGCTGGCGCGGCTGCTCTACGGTTTCCGCGTGTCCGTGCTGTTCAGCCTCGCGCTGACGCTGATCGGCGTGCTGATCGGCACGCTGAGCGGTGCGCTGATGGGCTTCTTCGGCGGGCGCTTCGACCTGATTTCCCAGCGCGCCATCGAGATCTGGAGCTCCATGCCCGAGCTCTACCTGCTGATCATCTTCGCCTCGATCTTCACGCCCAGCCTGGCGTTGCTGATCATCCTGCTGTCGCTGTTCGGCTGGATGGGCTTGTCCGACTACGTGCGCGCCGAGTTCTAYCGCAACCGCTCGCTMGACTATGTGAAGGCGGCRCGYGCGCTGGGCCTGTCCAATGTGCAGATCATGTGGCGCCATATCCTGCCCAACAGCCTGACGCCGGTCATCACGTTCCTGCCGTTCCGCATGAGCGCGGCCATCCTGGCGCTGACCAGCCWCGATTTCCTCGGGCTGGGCGTGCCACCCACCACGCCCAGCCTCGGCGAGCTGCTGGCGCAGGGCAAGGCCAACCTCGATGCCTGGTGGATTTCCCTTTCGACCTTTGCCGTGCTGGTGCTGACCCTCTTGCTGCTTACCTTCATGGGCGACGCCCTGCGCGACGCCTTCGATACTCGCCTGGGCCTGGCGCAGTTGCGCGKCCGCGTGGAGCCGAAGGCGCCCGAAGGCTCGCMGGCCGCGGAGGTGACGCCATGAGCGCGCTGCCACAAGCCGGCGCCGCGAATGGCGCCTCGAATGGCGCCAAGAACGGCAAGAAGCCCCGCCCCGAAAGGGGCGCTGCCGGCGGCCCCCTGATGTGCATCGAGCGGCTTTCCGTCACGTTCGGCCACGGCGAGGATGCCACGMGCGCGGTGCGCGACGTCAGCTTCGACCTGCGCGCAGGCGAGCGCTTCGCGCTGGTGGGCGAATCCGGCTCGGGCAAGACCGTCACGGMGCTGGCCATGCTGCGGCTGGTGGAGGATGCGCGCTACCAGGGCGCGGTGCGCTTCGAGGGGCGCGACCTGCTGCAGGTGTCGGAGCGCGAGATGCGGGGCATCCGTGGCGGCGACATCGCCATGATCTTCCAGGAGCCCATGACGGCGCTCAACCCGCTCTACACGATCGGCAACCAGATCGTGGAGACGCTGGCGCTGCACGAGGGCCTGGACCGCCGMGCGGCGCGCGAGCGCGCCGTGGCGCTGCTCGAGCGCACCGGCATTGCCGACGCCGAGCACCGTTTCGACAGCTTCCCGCACCAGCTTTCGGGCGGCCAGCGCCAGCGCGCCATGATCGCCATGGCGCTGKCGTGCCGGCCGAAGCTGCTGCTGGCCGACGAGCCCACCACGGCGCTCGACGTGACCATCCGCGTGCAGATCCTGGAGCTGCTGCGCGACCTGCAGAGCGAGTTCGGCATGGCGGTCATGCTGATCACGCATGACCTCAACCTGGTGCGGGCCTTTGCCCAGCGCGTGGGCGTGATGGAGAAGGGCGTGCTGGTGGAGGTGGGCGAGACCGCCGAGGTCTTTGCCGCACCCCGCCATCCCTATACCCGCAAGCTGATCGACAGCCGGCCGCGCCGCGAGGTGCTGCCGCTGGTGCCGCTGTCGCCGGTACTGCTCGAAGCCCAGCGGCTGTGCGTGAACTACGCGCGCAAGCGGCGCGGCCTGGCCGGCTGGTTCGGGCGCGACCATCTTGCTGCCGTGAAGGATGTCGATTTCACGCTGCGCGAGGGCGAGACGGTTGGCATCGTGGGCGAATCGGGATCCGGCAAGACCACGCTGGCGCACGCCGTGCTGAACCTGACGCGGCGCACCAGCGGCGAGATCCGTTTCCTCGGCCGCAGCCTGGACGATGTCTCGCGCCGCGAGCGCAGCACGCTGCGATCGCGCCTGCAGGTGGTGTTCCAGGATCCGTTCGGTTMGCTTTMGCCGCGCATGACCATCGAACAGATCGTGGGGGAGGGCCTGGCCCTGCACCAGCCGGGGCTGTCGCGCGACGCCATGCGCCAGCGCGTCACCGAGGCGCTGCGCGAAGTGGGCATGGACCGCACCGCGCTGGGTCGCTATCCGCATGAGTTCTCGGGCGGCCAGCGCCAGCGCGTGGCGATTGCGCGCGTGCTGATCCTCAAGCCCCAGGTGCTGGTGCTGGACGAGCCAACCTCGGCACTCKATGTCTCGATCCAGCAGCAGGTGCTTGCGCTGCTGACGCAGTTGCAGCGCAAGTACAACCTCAGCTACCTGTTCATCAGCCACGATCTCGCCGTGATCCGGGCGATGGCGCATCGCGTCATCGTGATGAAGTCAGGCGAGGTGGTCGAGGCGGGGGAAACCGAGGCCGTGCTGGGTGCGCCGCAGCACGCTTACACCCGCAAGCTGATGCTGGCAGCCGAGATTGGTGCGGCGGATCCCGCGGCGCCGCAAATTGGTGCAACTGAATTCAGGGTGTCACCGGATTGACTCGCGCCTGACTCGCGCCTGACATAACGAAAACAAGAAAGCAGATGCGACTTTTGTCGTATGGGCTTGATTCCAAAGCCTTTTAGGTGGATTTTGTAACGTACTTTGACATGTGAATGACAACCTTATACCATCCGGCGAGAACTAATTTTGGGGGTGGTTCGCGCGTCGCTTGTAGATTGCGCGGGTGGTCTGCGTCACATGATCACGCTGGTCCGCTTATTGCGTGCCACATTTACCCCGTTGAACTACCCCGTTGAATTCGAGCCCGCCCGGCGTGTCGTCCCGGGCCTGGTAAAGAGAACGATTGATCAGGAG
Source organism: Cupriavidus sp. 05T41 (assembly GCF_056396525.1). NCBI lineage: Bacteria > Pseudomonadati > Pseudomonadota > Betaproteobacteria > Burkholderiales > Burkholderiaceae > Cupriavidus > Cupriavidus sp. 05T41. The sequence continues at coordinate 12,602 of NZ_JBFTLQ010000069.1, read as the reverse complement.
AACCAATGCAGCGAACGGTGCTTCATTCCCTGGCGCGCGCCGCCGTTGGAATAGCCATTGCCTGCGGTGCTGCTCTGTCGAATGGAGTGCTGGCTGATACGGTCTTCAAGGACCCTGACGCCCGCATCGATGCACGTGCCGAGCTGAGCTCGGACCCGCATCCGGAAGGCAAGCGTGGCTTGCTGTCCTCGATGATGAGTTCCACCAGCCACGTTGCCAGCAAGGCTGGCGACCTCGTCATGAATGCCCTCGGGCTGATTGGCGTGCGCTACCGCTTCGGCGGCAACAGCCCGGAATCGGGCCTGGACTGCAGCGGCTTCGTCCGCTACGTGTTCAATGACACCTTTGGTTTCATGCTGCCGCGCCGCTCGGTGGAAATGAGCCAGGTCGGCATCACGGTGGCGGCCAACGACCTGCGTCCCGGCGACCTGGTGTTTTTCAACACCATGCGCCACACGTTCTCGCACGTCGGCATCTATATCGGCGACAACAAGTTCGTGCATGCTCCGTCCACGGGCAGCAAGATCCGTGTCGACGACATGCGCGCCTCGTACTGGGTGACGCGCTATAACGGTGCCCGCCGCATCGACGACAAGCCGCAGGATGGCGTGGGCGCCGGCAACCTCGGCAATATGGTCGAGACGCTCAAGCGTTTCGATCCCAACGCCGGCGGCCGTTCGCTCTACGGCGGCTGAGCCTGGCCGGGTGCGCCCGGCTCCGGACAAAAAAAGGACTGCCATGCAGTCCTTTTTCATTTGCGCCGGCCGGCGGCCGTTGGCGGGATTACTGCGCGGCCACCGTGCCGGCAGGCCTGAGGCGCGCCTGCGCCAGCTTGTCGCGCAGGCCTGCCATTGCCGCCGCCATGGCCTGCTCGCCGGCCAGGATGGCGCGGTTGCGCGCGGTGAAATCGCTGCCGCCCATGTCGGGCAGGTCRGGGCGGATCACCAYGTCSGCGCGYGCCAGCGCCATCTTGTTGATCGACTGWCCCATGATGGCCGTGGTCTGCAGCAGCACGCCRCTCTGGCCACCGTTCTTCTGGCTGGACGGATCSGCCGAGATATTCACGGCGATCACGAAATCCGCGCCCATGGTGCGTGCCGAATCCACCGGCACCGGCTCCACCAGCCCGCCGTCCACATAGTCATGGCCCTGGATCGAGACCGGCTGGAACACGCCCGGCACGCTGCTCGAAGCACGCACCGCCTGGCCAGTATTGCCGCGCCGGAACAGGATGCCCTGGCCGGTCTTGAGATCGGTGGCGACGATGCCCAGGGGCAGCTTCATGGCCTCGATGGGGCGGTTGCCGATCAGCTTGTTCACATAGTTCTGCAGCGCCTCGCCCTTGAGCCAGCCGCCGAAGCGCGTGCCAAAGGGCAGGGCCCAGTCGGCGATGGCGGCTTCGTCCATGGTCAGCGCCAGCTTGTTGAGCTGGAAGCCGCTCATCCCCGACGCATAGAGCGCKGCGACCAYCGCGCCGGCGCTGGTGCCGGTGACCAGGTCCGGGTGGATGCCCTGGGCTTCCAGCGCCTTGATCACGCCGATGTGGGCAAAGCCGCGGGCGGCACCCCCGCCCAGCGCGAGGCCGATCTTGATGGGGCGGGACGGTGCCGGGGGCACGACAGCCGGTGTGTCGGGCTGGGCGGTCAGGGGGCCCGGCTTGGGGCCGAAGGAGCAGGCAGCGAGCAGCGCTGCCGCGCCCGCGCCAAGAAAGTTGCGTCGTTGCATGGATCGAGGAAGGAAGGGAAGTGGCGCGGTCGTCACCGATGGCGCCATTGTGGGCATGGATGTGCGGCCGGCGCCAGCGCCGCATCCGCGCGGCAGCATTTCAGACCGGGCAGAGGATAAATGATTCCGCGCGCGCAGGCATCCGGCGCGCGGCGGGGCCGGCCGTGGCGCCCCGCTTGCTATAATGCGGCGATCCTACACCCGGCCTGCGCGCGCATCCGCGCGCAGGCTTTTTTGTTTGCCTCCGACATGACACAACGCGTCCGCACCCGCTTCGCGCCGAGCCCGACCGGCTTTATCCACCTCGGCAACATCCGCTCCGCGCTCTACCCATGGGCCTTTGCGCGCCGCATGAAGGGCGACTTCATCCTGCGCATCGAGGACACGGACGTCGAGCGCTCGTCCCAGGAATCGGTGGACGTGATCCTGGAAGGCATGGCCTGGCTCGAGATGGATATCGACGAAGGCCCGTACTACCAGATGCAGCGCATGGACCGCTATCGCGAAGTGGTCAAGCAGATGGTCGATAGCGGGCTGGCCTATCCGTGCTACATGAGCACCGAGGAGCTGGACGCCCTGCGCGAGGCCCAGCGCGAACGCGGGGAGAAGCCGCGCTACAACGGCTTCTGGCGTCCCGAGCCGGGCAAGGAGTTGCCCGCGCCGCMGGCCGGCGTGCAGCCTGTGATCCGCTTCAAGAACCCKATCGGCGGCAGCGTGGTGTGGGACGACGCGGTCAAGGGCCGCATCGAGATCTCCAACGATGAACTGGATGACCTGGTGATCGCCCGCCCGGACGGCACGCCCACCTATAACTTCTGCGTGGTGGTCGATGACCTCGACATGAAGATTACCCATGTCATCCGCGGCGACGACCACGTCAACAATACGCCGCGCCAGATCAACATCATTCGCGCGCTGGGCGGCACGCCGCCGGTCTTCGCCCACTTGCCGACCGTCCTCAACGAGCAKGGCGAGAAGATGAGCAAGCGCCATGGCGCCATGGCCGTCACGGGCTACCGCGAYGAAGGCTACCTGCCGGAGGCCGTGCTCAACTACCTGGCCCGCCTGGGCTGGGCGCACGGCGATGCGGAGATCTTCTCGCGCGAGCAGTTCGTCGAGTGGTTCGACCTCGAGCACCTGGGCAAGTCGCCGGCGCAGTACAACCCGGAGAAGCTGGCCTGGCTCAATAATCACTACATCAAGGTAGGCGACAACGCGCGGCTGGCTGCGCTGACCCTGCCGTTCATCGAGGCACTGGGCGGCAAGGTGGAGGAGGGCGGTGCCAGCCTCGAGGGCGTGGTGGGCCTGGTGAAGGACCGCGCCAATACGCTCAAGGACGTGGCGCAGGCCGCGCTGCTGTTCTACCGCGGCGAGCCGCAGCCCGATGCCGCGCTCAAGGCCGAGCATCTCAACGCGGATATCCTGCCGGCGCTGCAGGCCCTGAGCGCTCGCCTGAGCGCGCTCCCGGCGTGGAAGCGCGAAGACATCAGCGCGGCCTTCAAGGCCGTGCTGGCCGAGTTCGGCCTGAAGATGCCCAAGCTGGCCATGCCGGTGCGCCTGCTGGTGGCRGGGCAGTTGCAGACGCCGGCCATCGATGCCGTGCTGGAGCTGTTCGGCCGCGACGCCGTGCTGCGCCGCCTGCAAAACGGGCTCGCCTGAAATTTTTTGCAGAAAGTCTCGAAAGGGGCTTGCGCTCCTGCCGGGACTTAAGCATAATCTCGTTCTCCCTGCAGCGCGGACAAAAACCAAGCGGGCTTAACGGATGGCAGCGATCAGTAGTAATCCCGCAGAAATGCGGATCGCTAAAAAAAGTTAAAAAAAGGGGTTGTCAAAAAGCAAGGTTGTTTATATAATCTTGTCTTCGCTGAAACAAAGAAACAAACGCGAAACGACAGCAGCAGTAAGGCTGGTGCAGTAAATAAGCAGCAAGGTAGTACCATGGGGCTATAGCTCAGCTGGGAGAGCGCTTGCATGGCATGCAAGAGGTCAGCGGTTCGATCCCGCTTAGCTCCACCAAAATGCCGGAAGTTTCGAGTGCGGTAAAATCGAAGCTTCCCAGCGCGGCGAGAACATGATTATTCAGTTCTCTGTCGTGCAAGACGGAACAAGTTGAAAGACGAGTTTCTGTCCCCTTCGTCTAGAGGCCTAGGACATCACCCTTTCACGGTGAGTACAGGGGTTCGAATCCCCTAGGGGACGCCAGATTTCGAGCGTAATCAAACGTTCGGTTTGTCGTCGGCGGCATTACTGCCGGTAGCAAGCAGAAGTATTGGAGTGGTAGTTCAGTTGGTTAGAATACMGGCCTGTCACGCCGGGGGTCGCGGGTTCGAGCCCCGTCCACTCCGCCAAATCTAAACCCGCATGGTTATGCCATGCGGGTTTTTCTTTTTCCGCTTCCATATTCTGCGATTCGCCCTCGCCGTTCTCCGCCGGTGTCCTTGGCGGCGGCCCGCGATAATCTTTTCGTCACGGGCGTGGCCGGCCGCCTGGCGGCACGGCGCATTATGCCTGCCTGCCCCCGCGATTACCCCCCCCGTGATTATCTCCAGGTCCGGCATCAGCCCGCCTGGCGCCGGCTCACCGTGACGAAGTAACGCACCAGCAGCGATCCGGCGAGCGCCAGGCTCAGGCTGTTGGCCAGCCAGAAGCCGGCTGCGCCGCGCGTGAAGGCCGGCATCGACTCGAGCAGGCCGAAGCCAAGCACATAGCCCCCGCCCAGCCCGACGCCCCAGAGCGAAAGAGCATAGATCAGCGTTGGCACCAGTGCGATCTTGTATGCACGCAGGATGAAGGCGGTCATCACCTGGACCGCATCGAAGGCCTGGTAGAAGGCGATGAACAGCATCAGCGGCAGGGCGGCCTTCACTACCGCCGGATCCTTGGCGTAGGCATGCAGCAGCGGCTCGCGCAGGATCCACAGCAGGCTGCCTACCAGGATCGCAAGCAGCGCTGCCAGGCCGATGCCGCGCCTGGCGATGCGGCGCGCCGCGGCGTGATCGCGCGCGCCGATCGACTGCGCCACCAGCGTCGAGGTGGAGATCGCCAGCGAGAGCGGCAGCATGTAGGCGACCGCGCCAAGGTTGGCGATGATCTGKTGGCCGGCCAGCACGACGGTGCCCATGCGCGTGATGAAGATCGACATCAGCGTAAACGAGGTGATCTCGATCAGGTAGGTCAGGCCCATCGGTACGCCCAGGCGCAGCAGCGCACGGATCGGCCGCGCCTGCGGCCACGCCCAGCTCGAGAAGATCTGCAGGGGCCGGTAGGCCGCGTTGCGCCGCAGGATCATCACGCCGGATATGCACCAGATCCAGCTGATCGATGCCGAGGCCAGCGCGCAGCCCGGGCCGCCCATCGGCGCCAGGCCGAGTCCGCCTCCGATGAACCAGGCATTGAGCGGGATMTTCACGCACAGCCCGGCCAGCTGGAGCACGGTCACCATCACCGGTCGCGACAGGGCATTGTTCAATGCCGAGTAAATGCGAAATCCGAGTGCCGCCGGCAGGCCGAAAGCCTGGATATGCAGGTAGTGGGTTGCCTTCTCGACCAGTTCGGGCGGCGCCTGCGCGAACTCCAGCAAGGGCCCGGGGAAGGCCAGCAGCAGCATGCCCGGCACCGCCAGCGCCACGCCCAGCCAGGCAGCCTGCCTGACTTCGCTGCCGATCTCCGCCGCGCGGCCGGCCCCGTGCAGCTGGCCGGCGACCGGGGCGAGCGCCTGCAGTACGCCCATCAGGCTGATGTAGACCGTAATGTAGATGGAGCCGCCAAGCCCCACGGCGGCGAGATCKGTGGCCGAGGCGCGACCGGCCATGATGGTGTCGATCACGCCGAAGGCGATCACGGCGAGCTGGCCGACCAGGACTGGCGCGGCCAGCTCGCCGATGCGGCGGAGATCCTGCAGCAGTTTCATCCGATGGGCCGGCGCGCCGGGGCGCGGCCGGGCAACTGTTGAGTGTGTTCTAGGAGTGGCGCGGCAAGCGGCGCTGCGGCAGCGTCGGCTTGGCTGGCGGCACCTTCGACATATCCACGAGGCGGTACATGCGGAAGCGTTCGTCGCGGTCCGACGGCCGGCGACCTTCCCAGATCAGCCGCCATTCGAAATGCGAAATGCTGGTCGGCTCGCCATAGTCGACCGCGTCGTGGCGCAGCAGGATATCGCAGCCATCGGACGGGCCGCCGAAGCGGATATGGCCGAAGTACGCGAACGATGCCAGCTGCGCGTCGCCCATGCGGATCGGCTGCACGCAGTTGTAGGTAGCGGGCAGCGCCATCGACGCGGCCTGGGCCACGTCGCGGTAGGTCTTGCCATAGTTGATCGACGGCATCCACAGCGTCATGGCCAGCACCCACATCAGCGTGGTGCCGGCAGCCGAGATCACCACCGGGCGCCAGATCTGCTTGGGCGCGCGCGAAAGACGCCAGCGCACGATCAGCACCCAGGCCGCCGTGACGACCAGCGCGTAGGCCACCGCGCTGACAGTGAAGTCCTGCTGGAAGCCCGGCAGCAGGCGATGGATGTTGGCGGCGATGCGCGGCGGCTGGCCGGTCGTGCGGGCGATCCACATGAACCAGACGAAGCCGCCGAAGATCGTGAAGAACAGCAGCGCGAACCAGTCGATCGCATTGATGGCGGCGCGTGTCAGCGTGGGCAGGCCGAAGGCGGCCAACACCGCCATCGGCGGCAGCAGCAGGATGAACTGCACGTCGCCGGGCTGGCGCAGCAGGAACAGCAGCAGCAGTGGCGGCACCAGCAGCGCCAGCGGCAGCGCCACATGCGGCGCGCGGCGCATGCCCGACCAGCTCAGCCATGCCCAGCATGCGATCGGCCAGACCGGCCAGGTAAACAGCAGCAGGTTGCGCGCGACGAAGTTGAGTGCGATGGCATTGGGCGCGCCGTAGGTGCGGCGGTCGTAGCGCGACCACTCGCGGATGAAGGTCACCGCATCGTTGTGGTCGGTGGCGCCCAGGTAGGCGGTCGCCATCCACGCGGCCACCATGGCCAGCGCCAGCGGCACGCTGGCCATCAGCATGCGCGGCAGGGGCAGGGGCTTGCAGGCCAGCCCGCAGACGATGATGGACGCCAGCAGCACCAGCGGCAGCACCGGTCCGCTCGACAGGGTCAGCGCGCCGAGCCCGGCGCCCAGCCAGAGCCCGCCCTGCAGCGGCTTGTCCAGGCTGCGCACCATGCCGTACAGGCTCATGGCGACGAAACAGACCTGGCCGACCTGGGGCGTGGTTTCGTGGCCGCGCATGGCCAGGCCCACGCAGGCCAGGAAGATCAGCAGCGCGCCGTCGGCCAGCGTGCGGCCGTAGTCGCGCGCATTGGGCTGGCCGCCGAAGACATAGGCAAAGGGCTGGACCTCGGCGCGGCGGCCGAGCAGATAGGTGGMGTACCAGATSARSGCGCAGGTGCCGAAGTAGAACAGCGCCGTGGCAAGGCGCGAGGCGTCGGGCGCGCCCAGCCAGCCGCCGAACAGGCGGATCATGGCGGCGCMGACCCAGAACACCAGCGGGCCGTCGTCGCCATAGGGCCGGCCTACGATATTCKGCATCAGCCAGTCCTGCACGCCACCGGTAGCCAGTTGCCACATCACCCCGAAGCCGGCCGCATCCTCATTCTTCCACGGGTCGCGGCCGAACAGGCCGGCCAGGCCGTAGATGATGCAGATGGCCAGCAGCAGTCCGCGCGGAAGCGCGCCGGTGGCGGCTGCGGTGAGGTGGACTCGGGAAGTCTTGGCTGCGCTCATGGATCGGTGGGGCTTGGKGGCGGCCGAATGGGCGCCTCCGGTTGGCTACGCCTGCGCCGGCGCGCTGGGCGCGAAGAAGGCAAGAGCACGGAGAATGCAAAAGCAAAGAGGCAGCCGATGCTGCCTCTTTGCTTGGGTGCGCGGCGCCGGAGCATCGTCCGAGGCCGTGCTGCGAGCGGGCTCGCGCAGCGGATTACTTCGCTGCGGCCTTGCCCAGCTTGCTGCCGAACTTCTGRCGGAACTTCTCGACGCGGCCGGCCGTGTCCATGATCTTCTGGGTGCCGGTGTAGAACGGGTGCGATTCCGACGASACTTCGATCTTGGCCAGCGGGTATTCCTTGCCTTCGTGAACGATCGTGTCGCGGGTCTGGATCGTCGAGCGGGTCACGAACTTGAAGTCGTTCGACACGTCGTGGAACAGGACTTCGCGRTAATTCGGGTGAATGCCTTCTTTCATGGTGCTTCCTTTCAGGTTGGGTAGCCAGTCCGCTGCATGCCGCGCTGCCGTTGCCTAAGCTCCGGCGGAACCGGGCTGGCAGTGTCGCRGCGAACGAACCACTTGCCGATAACGGACAAACCGGGATTATCGCAGAAAAACAAAAAGCTGGGCAAGATTTGCGAGCGCCCCGGATGAATTGGCCGGCCATGCCGGCGTATCGGTGACGAATCACATCKAGGCCGGATCCTGGCGGTAAAACGTGGACAGTACGCCATACAGGGCCGGCCAGTGCTTGCGCAGCCTGTCCGGTTCCACGAAGAAGGTCTCCGAGGCCACGGCAAAGAACTCGCTTGGCGCTTCGCAGCCGTAGGGGTCGATCACGCGCAGCGCCGGCGGCAGCCGCTCGGGATGGTCCCAGGCGTGGTCGGATTGCCGGTCGCAGGCATCGGCGAAGCGGTCGTATTCGGTCAGCAGGGTCTCGGCCCATTGCTCGCGGTCCACGCCGGCATGCAGCACGCGCGAGAAGGGCGGCACGCCGTCCGGCTCGCCGTCGAGCATGTCGAGCTTGTGGGCGAACTCGTGGATGACGACGTTATAGGTGTCGTCGGGGTGGGCGTGGCGGCCGCCGGTCCCCGTTCCCGGCGTGCGCACGTCGGGCCAGGACAGGATCACCGGCCCATGTTCCCAGGCTTCGCCGCTGGCTTCTTCCACCACGCCATGCACGAGGCCGATATCGTCCTCGACGGTGCGCCGGATGATGAACTCGCCCGGATAGAGCACGATGCCGCGCCAGCCGCGATACCACTCGATGCCGAGCTTGAGGCCGTAGCGCTGCACGAACGGCAGCGTCGCCACCGTGTGTTCCCAGAGCGAGTCGGGGATGGCGTAGTGCTCGAGCTTGCGTCCGCGCGCGCGGTCTTTCAGGAAGTGGCTCAGTCTGCCGAACATGATTCTCCTGCAGATAGGGTGCCGGGATGGCGCCTCGGGCGGGCGCGGCGTGCAAAGCAGAAGGGCGTGCCGTGGCACGCCCTTCTGTGCGATACGCGCGCGCCGCGGCGCGCGGTACAGCCAGCGGTCAGCCGCCTCTGCGCATCATATCGAAAAACTCGGCGTTGTTCTTGGTCGCCTTCATCTTGTCGAGGATGAACTCCATGGCCTGCACTTCGTCCATGTCGGAGATGAACTTGCGCAGCACCCACACCTTCTGCAGGATTTCCGGCTTGATCAGCAGTTCCTCGCGGCGGGTGCCGGACTTGTTCAGGTTGATCGACGGATAGACGCGCTTCTCGGCCAGGCGGCGCTCGAGGTGCACTTCCATATTGCCGGTGCCCTTGAACTCTTCGTAGATCACGTCGTCCATGCGGCTGCCGGTTTCGATCAGCGCGGTGGCGATGATGGTCAGCGAACCGCCTTCTTCCAGGTTACGCGCGGCGCCGAAGAAACGCTTCGGGCGTTGCAGCGCGTTGGCATCCACACCGCCGGTCAGCACCTTGCCMGAGGCCGGCACCACCGTGTTGTAGGCGCGCGCCAGGCGCGTGATGGAGTCCAGCAGGATCACCACGTCGCGCTTGAGTTCGACCAGGCGCTTGGCCTTCTCGATCACCATTTCGGCGACCTGCACGTGACGGATGGCGGGTTCGTCGAAGGTCGACGCCACCACCTCGCCGCGCACCGAACGCAGCATTTCCGTCACTTCTTCCGGGCGCTCGTCGATCAGCAGCACGAACAGGTCGGCTTCCGGATGGTTGTTGGCGATCGCGTGGGCGATGTGCTGCAGCATCACGGTCTTGCCCGACTTCGGCGACKCCACCAGCAGTGCGCGCTGGCCGCGGCCGATCGGCGCGATCATGTCGATGATGCGGCCGGTGATGTTTTCCTCGGCGCGGATTTCGCGTTCGAGCGTGAGCGGCCGGTTCGGGTGCAGCGGCGTCAGGTTCTCGAACATGATGCGGTTCTTCACCGCTTCAGGCGCCTGGCCGTTGACCTTGTCCACCTTCACCAGCGCGAAGTAGCGCTCGCCGTCCTTGGGGGTCCGCACCTCGCCTTCGATGGTGTCGCCGGTATGCAGGTTGAAGCGGCGGATCTGCGAAGGGCTGATGTAGATATCGTCCGTGCTCGCCAGGTACGACGTCTCGGGCGAGCGCAGGAAACCAAATCCGTCCGGCAGGACTTCCAGCGTGCCGTCGCCAAAGATGGTTTCGCCCAGCTTGGCGCGCTTCTTCAGGATGGCAAACATGAGCTCCTGTTTGCGCATCCGCTGTGCGTTGTCGATCTCGAGGGTCGCGGCCATTTCGAGAAGCGCAGACACGTGAAGCGATTTGAGTTCTGTCAGGTGCATAGACGAGGGGTACAGAGGCGCCCGGACGGGCTGGACCTAAAGAGGGGGGAAGAAATGAGCGGACGCTCGGGGAAGTTGTTGGTGCCATCTTAGCACAATCCGGCCGGTGCGCCAGAGCTGGCGCACGCACGTCGGATTGTGGCTACAGCGGGGCCGCGCCGGCCGGCGCCGCGCCCCGTGCAATCGTCTTACAGATTGCCGTCGAGGAATGCGGTCAGCTGCGACTTGGACAGCGCGCCGACCTTCTGCGCGGCAACCGCGCCATTCTTGAACAGGATCAGCGTGGGGATACCGCGGATGCCGAACTTGGCCGGCACTTGCTGGTTCTCGTCGACGTTGATCTTCGCGATCTGCAGCTTGTCGCCGTAGTCCTTTGCCACTTCGTCCAGGATCGGGGCGATCATCTTGCAAGGACCGCACCATTCTGCCCAGAAATCGAGCAGGACAGGCTTGTCGGACTGGAGCACGTCGGCGTCAAAGGAGGCGTCGCTCACATACTTGATTTGTTCACTCATGGCGGAAAACCTCTGGTTTCGCTCTGTTGATTTTGAAGGCGGGATTTGCCGAACCGCTACATTACACGAGTTTGCGCATGCCCGTAGGCGGGCGCCTCACCCGATGCCGGCTGTCCCGGGCGACGGGATGGCCAGGAAAGGCGGATGCTGCAGATATGTTACCAGTTGACGGAAATTCAATACCTGCCCCCCCAAGCTGTCAGTGCGCTGCCGTACGTGCAGGAAAAAGGTGATCCGAATGGGTGATCCGGCACGGCGGCGCTTGCATGCATTCTGCCCGCTAATGCCATGCCGGTGGAGTGATTGTATTAATGGGCGCGAGAGCTTTTCTCAATGGCGTCCCCGGGCCGTGGCCGCCGCCGTATGATTTATCGTGCACATACCCGGGTGTGCCTGGCATCTGGCTTTTCCATGTCAGGAGGCAAAGCCGGGCGCACTGCGGCGCGTAGAATAGAATCACGCGCACCACACAAGGCCATCGACCATGACGACCGACAATTCCTCCAAGCCCGATCCGCAAGAGTCGCCCACCGTGGCGCACCTGAGCGACGCGCTGGACCATATCAATAGCGCGGTGGAGCAGAACAGCATTGCCGGCGGCGCGGCCAGGGGCCTGCTGTACAGCGTGATCGAAACGCTCGGCGCGCTGATCGGCGATCCCGACCTCCCCGAACATGCCCGGTCGGGCTACCAGGGCCTGCTCGAGACCGCGCGCGAGATCCGCGCCCGCATCGAAGGTACCGGCCGCTGAAGACAGCGGGGCATCCGGGCGTTTCCAGCGCTTCCCCTGTTTCCTGCGTCCTTCGCGCTTGCGCGCGCCTGGTCGCCCGCGCGCGGCATGCAGCCGCGCTACCTGTCCGTGCGCCGCGCGGACGGAACGGGCGGCTGCGTTCCTGCGCCCGTGAGCGCCGCCTGGCGATCGCCATGACCTTCCTTCCGGCCGTCACTTCCGTTTCATGACTTCGCTGCAATTCCGCCCCGGTMCCGACTTCCTGCCGCAGGCCGCCGCCGCGGCCTGGTATTTCCTCGACCGCTGCGGGGAGCAGCAGKCCGCCGCACACGTGGTGGTGCCTACGGCGGCGCAGATCCCCGGCGTGCGCCAGGCGCTCGATGCCGCCGCGCGCGCGGCCGGTGCGCCGCGCCTGCTGCCGCGCGTGCTCACGCTMGGCCACTGGCTGCTGGATATGCCGCCCGACGCGCAGCCGGTGCGCAGCCATGCGGCGCKGCTGCTGGCGGTGCAGCAGGCCATCCGGTCGCAAGACTGGCTGCGGCGCGCATTCGGCGCCCAGACCGAAGCCGCCGCCTGGGGCCTGGCGCAGACGCTGCTCACCATCAGCGACGAGCTGAGCGCGCGCTGGCTCGACGACGCGGCCATCCGCGACGAGGATATCGACGGCGACGACCGCGCGGCCTTGCTGCAGGGCGCGCTGGAGCGGACCTACGCGCATCTGTCATCGCGCTTTCTCGGCGAGGAGGCGCGCATCGTGATGGCCTTCTGGCAAGCCTTGTCCGGCCCGGACGATCCCTTGCCGGCGCGCCGCCGCGCGCTGCACCGGCTCGCCACGCACGTCGACGGCCCCGTCATCTGGCTGGGCCCCACGCCGCCCACGCCGATCGACGAGGCGTTCCTGCAGCAGGCCGCGGAACTGGTGCCGGTGATGCGCATCGGCTACGACTGGACCGCACTGGCGCAAGGGCCGGACGAGGAGGATGGCGCCGGAAATGGCGCCGGAGATGGCGCGCAGGCTCACGACTGGTACGACACCTTGCTCGCGCTATGGCCCGAGGCGCGCCTGCCCGGGGCGCAGGCGTCCGCGGCAGGCCGCGCGCCGCCACGC
>NZ_JBFTLQ010000068.1:0-43236 GCF_056396525.1 Cupriavidus sp. 05T41 | reverse complement strand
TTGTAAGCTCCGATGCTTGCGCACCGGGCATCCGCTATCAAGCGCCCACACTTATCGGTTGTTTGTTTGTTAAAGAACTTGCCGCGATTCGCTTTGCTTACCGCGTCGCTGCTTTGTTGTCAGCAGCAGAGAAACGAGATTATGAAGAACTTTCTACGTTTCGTCAACAGGTTTCGCAATCTTTTTTTGCTCCGGTTCGCCGCGCTATCCGCACCGCCAACCTCACCCGTTCACCCCGCAACCCTTGTCCCGTCTGCTTTGCAGCCGCGCTTCGTGTTGCGAGGGAGCGAATATTAAGGTCCCGACTCCGCCTTGGCAACCGTTTTGTCACAGAATCATGAGTGGCATCCGCGATCGCGGGAAGCAAGCCTTTGATATTCAAAGGAAATATGGCTTTTCAGAAAGTCGCGGAGAAAGGAATACCCAATTGAGTTACTCGGGTATTTCCCTATCAAGTTTTTAGCGATGGCGGAACTCGGGTGCTCGTTTCTCCACAAACGCCGCCATTCCCTCCTTCTGGTCGTCCGTCGCAAAGGTCGAATGGAACAGGCGCCGTTCCAGATGCACGCCTTCGCTCAGGCTGGTTTCGTAGGCGGCGTTGATCGACTCCTTGATCATCATGACGACAGGCAGGGAAAAGCCGGCAATCGTCTCCGCCGCGCTCACGGCTTCATCCAGCAGCTTGTCGGCAGCAACCACGCGCGACACCAGGCCTGCGCGCTCGGCTTCGGCCGCATCCATCATGCGCGAGGTCAGGCACAGGTCCATGGCCTTGGCCTTGGAGACGGCGCGCGGCAGGCGCTGCGTGCCTCCGGCGCCCGGCATGGTGMCCAGCTTGACTTCCGGCTGGCCGAAGCGGGCGCTGTCCGCCGCGATGATGATGTCGCACATCATTGCCAGCTCGCAGCCGCCGCCCAGCGCGTAGCCGGCCACCGCGGCAATCACCGGCTTGCGGATGCGGCGGATGGTTTCCCAGTTGCGCGTGATGTAGTCGCCCTTGTACACATCCATATAGGAGTACTTGGCCATCATGCCGATATCGGCACCGGCGGCGAAGGCTCGCTCGCTGCCGGTGATGACGATGCTGCCGATGGCGTCATCGGCGTCGAACGCCAGCAGGGCGGCACCCACTTCGTCMATCAGGGCATCGTTGAGCGCGTTGAGCGCCTTCGGCCGGTTCAGGGTCACCAAGCCCACGCGTCCGCGCGTCTCCACCAGAATGTTCTCGTACGGCATGTGTTCTCCTCTTTGGATATGKATCGGGATGGGGATATATCAGTCGTCCGCGAGACGATACTCGCTCCGGGAATCGCTGGCTATACGGCGCGCGGGCCATGCTGGCACCTGCCGGCCGCTGAGGCACGCTCGCCCGATCGCTTCGAGCGGAGCCGGAAATGGCCAACCCGTTTGCCCCAGATCGTGGCGCCGCCGCCTCAGCGTGGCGCCCGGCAGTATTACGCTACTGGTCGGTTTGCCGGGGGCGCTCGGCGCTTGCCTCGTCGTGCTCATCCGGGCCGTGCGGTGCGCCGAAGTCCGCCTCGCGCCATACCTGGCGGCCCTGGGTTTTCATCCGTGCCACACCATCCCTCACCCGGCCGAAATAATGCTACCATTGCCCGACCGACTGGTCGGTTAATTTTTAATGTGCGGCAGATCCCTCTATATAGAAGAGGAACCGCGGCCGCGTGCCGGGTACCGGGATCCGCGCCATCGGCCCCGATCCGCGATCGCACCGCGGCCAGGACTACCAGCCACCATCAAGGCAGGAGACAAAGATGCCAGATACGCCCCCTCAGGCCAGCCTGACTTCCGGCCCGGTATTGCTAGCCTGGCATGGCCAGGTCKCAGTGATCACCCTCAATCGTCCCKACAAGCTCAATGCCTTCACGCGCGAGATGCATGGCGTGCTCCAGCAGGCGCTCGACCATGTCGAGGCCGGCGGTGCCCGCGCCCTCCTGCTGACGGGGTCCGGCCGCGGCTTCTGCGCCGGGCAGGACCTGGCCGACCTGGACTTCACCCCGGGCGCCATGACTGACCTGGGCGAGTTGATCGATGTCTGGTTCAACCGGCTGATCCGCCGCCTGCATAAGCTGCCCTTGCCGGTGATTGCCGCCGTCAACGGTACCGCCGCCGGCGCCGGCGCCAACCTGGCGCTGGCCTGCGACATGGTGCTGGCGGCGCGCTCGGCCAGTTTTATCCAGGCCTTCGTCAAGATCGGCCTGGTGCCGGATTCCGGCGGCACCTGGCTGCTGCCCAAGCGCATCGGCATGGCGCGCGCCATGGGCCTGGCCATGACCGGCGACAAGCTCAGCGCCGACGAGGCCGAAAAATGGGGCTTGATCTGGGAGGTCATGGACGATCCCTTGCTGCCCGAGCAGGCGCTGGCGCTGGCCACCCACCTGGCGGCGCAACCCACGCGCGCGCTGGCGGCCATCAAGCAGGCCATGCACGCCGGGGCGACGCAGGGGCTCGATGCCCAGCTGGACCTCGAGCGCGACCTGCAGCGCGAGCTCGGCGCCTCGCACGACTACGCGGAAGGCGTGAACGCCTTCCTGGAAAAGCGCGCGCCCCGCTTCAGCGGGCGCTAGCACCACGGCTTTCGTCCCCCGCCCCACCAGGAGACCAGCTTGACCCAGCTTCCCCAGACTCCCCAGGCCCTCGCCGAAGCGGCCGCCGCCAGCATGTACGAAGCCGATGCCTGCAGCCGCTGGCTCGGCATCACCCTCGAAGCCGTGCGCCCCGGCTATGCGCGCCTGTCCATGCCGGTGCGGCAGGAGTTCCTCAACGGCCATGGCATCTGCCACGGCGGCCTGATGTTCACGCTGGCCGACTCGACCTTCGCCTTCGCCTGCAACAGCCACAATATCAATACGGTCGCGGCCGGCTGCAGCATCGAGTTCCTCAAACCCGTGCAGGGCGGCGACCTGCTGACGGCCGAGGCTACCGAGCAGGTCCTGTCCGGGCGGCATGGCATCTACGATATCCGCGTCACCAACCGCGCCGGCGAGACGGTGGCGATGTTCCGCGGCAAATCCGCCCAGATCAAGGGGMACGTGGTCGCCCCGCCCGGGCCCGCGCGGTAAGCTCCCTATCCGTACGCATACCAATCGAACGCATACCAGTCGAACGCAAGCCAGAAACATAAGCCCCGCGCAGGAGACAATATGAGCACGCGCCTCACAGATCTGCCGCTAGAGCCGATCGAGACCGCCAGCCGCGACGCATTGCAGGCCTTGCAGCTTGAACGGCTGAAATGGTCGCTCAACCACGCCTACGGGAATTCGCCGGTCTACCGGCGCAAGTTCGACGAGGCCGGCGTGCATCCGGACCAGTTGCGCACGCTGGCCGACCTTGCCCGCTTTCCGTTCACCTCCAAGCAAGACCTGCGCGACAACTATCCGTTCGGCATGTTCGCCGTGCCGCAGGACCGCATCGCGCGCATCCATGCCTCGTCGGGCACCACCGGCAAGCCGACCGTGGTGGGCTACACGCTCCGCGACATCGAGACCTGGGCCACGGTGGTGGCGMGCTCGATCCGCGCGGCCGGCGCGCGGCGCGGCGACAAGGTGCACATCAGCTACGGCTATGGCCTGTTTACCGGCGGGCTCGGCGCGCATTACGGCGTGGAGAAGGCCGGGCTCACCGCGATTCCCTTCGGCGGCGGCCAGACCGAGCGMCAGGTGCAGCTGATCCAGGATTTCAAGCCCGAGGTGATCATGGTCACGCCCAGCTATATGCTGGCCATCGCCGACGAGTTCGAGCGCCAGGGCATCKATCCGGCCTCCACCTCGCTGCGCGTGGGCATTTTCGGCGCCGAGCCGTGGACGCCGGAAATGCGCCTGGCCATCGAGAAGCGCATGGGCATCTCGGCTGTGGATATCTACGGGCTGTCCGAAGTGATGGGCCCGGGCGTGGCCAGCGAATGCGCCGAGACCAAGGACGGCCCGACCATCTGGGAAGACCATTTCTATCCCGAGGTGATCGACCCGGACACCGGCGCAGTGTTGCCCGACGGCGAATTCGGCGAACTGGTCTTCACCACGCTGAGCAAGGAAGCGCTGCCGATCGTGCGCTACCGTACCCGCGACCTGACCCGGCTGCTGCCCGGCACCGCCCGCGCCGCCTTCCGCCGCATGGAGAAGGTCACCGGCCGCTCGGACGACATGATGATCATCCGCGGCGTCAATGTGTTTCCCTCCCAGATCGAGGAGATGATCCTCAAGCACCCTGAGCTGGCGCCGCATTACCAGTGCGTGCTGACCAGGGACGGCCATCTCGACGTGCTGACCGTGCGCGTGGAATGCGCACACGGCGTGGAKCCTGGCGCCACGCAGCAGGCCAGTGCGCAGCTGACCTACGACATCAAGGCATATATCGGGGTGACCGTGGGCATCGAGATCCTGCCCGCGGGCGGCGTGGAACGCTCGGTGGGCAAGGCGCGCCGCATCGTCGACCAGCGCCCGCGCTGACGAGGCAGCCCGGCCCGCGGCGGGCCGGGCGTACTCGCGTCAGCTGCGCGGCATCAGCACCCACATGCGCCCGCCCTGCTTCATGCGGCCGGCCGCTTCGCCCGCCGCATCGCCGGCGCCCCAGAAAAAGTCCGCGCGCACTCCGCCCTTGATGGCCGATCCCGTATCCTGCGCGAACATCAGGCGCTGGATCGGTTCGGCCGACAGCGGCCTGGTGGTGGAGAGGAAGACCGGCACCCCCAGCGGGATCGTGGCCGGGTCGACCGCGATCGAGCGCTCGGCCGTCAGCGGCACCCCCAGCGCGCCGACCGGGCCTTCATTGGTCGGCGGCAGCTCACGGAAGAACACGAAGCGCGGATTGACGTTGAGCATTTCCTCGACGCGGCCCGGATTGGCGCGCGCCCAGCCCTTGATGCCCTGCATGGTGGCCTGCGCGGGCGTGATCTCGCCGCGATCCAGCAGCCACTTGCCGAAGGAGCGGAACGGCTGGTCGTTGGTGCCGCCGAAGCCCACGCGCATCACGGTGCCATCTGCCAGGCGGATGCGGCCCGAGCCCTGGATCTGCAGGAAGGCGGCCTCCACGGCGTCGTCCACCCACGCCAGTTCCTGCCCGCGCAGCGCCGGGTTCTGCAGCAGTTCGCCGCGCGCCGGCAGCGGCCGGTTGCCCCATTGCGGCGGCTTGCGGTAGAGMGGGACCTGGTACTGGCCCTGGCGCGTGCGCGAACCGTGCAGGATGGGTTCGTAGTAGCCGGTGATCAGGCCGCTGTCGGTGCCGTCGCCGTTGACCACGCGGAACGGCTGGAAGTTGGACTCGAAGTAGGCGCGCATGGCGCCCAGGTCGCCGGCGTCGACCATCAGGCCGATCGCGCAGACGCGGTTCCACTCGGCGCGCTTCTTCAGTGCCTGGCAGCTGGCCTGCAGCGCCGGCCACGCGGCGCGCACGTCGTCCTGGCCCCAGCCGCCGATTTCGGCCCAGCTGGCCGCCTGCAGTTGCCCCTTCTGCGCGGAGGCGGCCGGCGGCGTCACGGGCTGCGTGCCAGGKCCTTCGATGCGCGGCGGCGGGCCGCTCATGCAACCGGCCAGCAGCGCAGCCGCGGCGGACAGCCCGAGCCAGCCGAGCCGGCGGGCCCCTGCGGCGCCGCGCGAAGCGCGCGCGGGAGGAATGGGTAAGCGGAAAAAGGAATCCAGGTATGCCATCTTGATTGGGTGAGTACGCGGAGACAGGCGGCCGGTCGCATCTGCGGATGCCCTACAATGCCCAGCGTCGCCTCCACGTGGTCCTGTCATGAGCAAGTTTTTCGAAGCCCATCCCATGCTGCTGTTCGCCCTCGAGGCCGGAGTGGCGCTCTTCTTGCTGATCTTCATCGTGGTCTGGACCATGGGCACGGCGAAGAAGAACCCCCGCCCCACCCGCGCGCCGGACGATCACCCTTCGCGCGCCGGCCAGGGCGACAGCCAGTCCGGCGCCCACGCCCGACAGGATCAGGACAGCACGCCAGGCCGCTAGGTTTCGCACCGCGCGGGCGGAAGGCCGCTCTCAGTGGAGCATGCGCGGCAGTACCAGCGCGAACTCCGGGATCGGCACCTCGAAGCGATGGCCATCCTCGGCCACGCAGAAATACTCGCCCTTCATCGAGCCGATCGGCGTCGAGATCGTGGCCCAGCTGGTGTACTCGAAATGCTCGCCCGGCTTGAGCAGCGGCTGGTGGCCCACCACGCCGAGGCCCGCCACTTCCTGCGTGCCGTTGTCGCTATCGGTGATCACCCAGTGGCGAGAGATCAGCTGCGCGGCCACCTCGCCGGTGTTGTGGATGGTGATGGTATAGGCGAAGGCGTGGCGCCCGCGCTCGGGGTCGGACTGATMGGCCAGGTACTGGGTACGCACGGCCACGGAAAACGCGTATTCGCTCATTGTCGGCACATCACGGCGGGCTAAGGTAGGCGCATTGTGCGGCAAGGCCGGGGGGGCGGCAAGCCGGGCCCCGCCGGCAGGAGGGCCGGCGGCGGGGCCGCCCGGCAGCGAAACCCCGCCCGGGAAGGGTAAAATAGCGGACTTCGCGCTGGAATTGCGCTGAACGCACCCCACGAGCCCGCCGCCATGAGCACCCCCGACTACCGCATCGCCCCGTCCATCCTGTCCGCCGATTTCGCCCGCCTGGGCGAAGAAGTCAAACGCGTGACCGCGGACGGCGCCGACTGGATCCACTTCGACGTGATGGACAACCATTACGTGCCGAACCTGACCATTGGCCCGCTGGTGTGCGAGGCAATCCGTCCGCACGTGACGGCGCCCATCGACGTGCACCTGATGGTGCGCCCGGTGGACCGCATCGTCCCGGATTTCGCCAAGGCCGGCGCCAACATCATCACCTTCCACCCGGAAGCCAGCGAGCACGTCKACCGCACCCTGGCGCTGATCCGCGACCACGGCTGCCAGGCCGGCCTGGTATTCAACCCGGGCACGCCGCTGAACTACCTGGACCACGTCATGGACCGCCTCGACGTGATCCTGCTGATGTCGGTCAATCCCGGCTTTGGCGGCCAGTCCTTCATCCCCGAGACGCTCAACAAGCTGCGCGCGGTGCGCCGGCGCATCGACGAATACGCGGAGCGCAGCGGACGGCGCATCCTGCTGGAAGTGGACGGCGGCGTGAAGGTGGACAACATCGCCGAGATCGCCGCGGCCGGGGCCGATACCTTCGTGGCCGGCTCGGCCGTGTTCGGCAAGCCGGACGCCGACGGCGGCTACAAGGGCGTGCTGGGCGCCCTGCGCGCCGAACTGGCCAAGGCCGGCAAGGCAGGCCAATGAGCGCGGCCCGGCTCAAGCGCACCGACTGGCACGGCATCCGCGCCGTCATCGTCGACCTGGACGGCACCATGGTCGACACCGCGGGCGACTTCCATGCCGCGGTCAATGCKATGCTGAGCGCGCTGGTGCGCCTGCACCCGCAGCTCCGCCCCGCGGCGCCGCTGGGCCGGGAAGAAATCGTCAGCTTCGTCGGCAAGGGCTCGGAAAACCTGATCCGGCGCGTGCTCGACGCGCGCTTCCCGCCGGCCCACGCCAATGGCATGTTCGCCGATGCGCTGGCCCTGTACGACCGCGAGTACCTGCGCATCAACGGCCAGTTCTCGCAGGTCTACGCCGGCGTGGGCGAGGGGCTGGCAGCGCTGAAGGCGGCCGGCCTGCGCCTGGCCTGCGTGACCAACAAGCCACACAACTTCACCGAGCCGCTGCTGGCCAAGACCGGCCTGGCGCGCTTTTTCKAACTGGTCTACGGCGGCGACGCCTTCGCCCTGCGCAAGCCCGACCCGCTGCCGCTGCTCAAGGTGGCCGATGCATTCCGGCTCGAGCCGGCCGAGATTGCCGCCATCGGCGACTCGGAGAATGATGCCCAGGCGGCACGCGCGGCCGGCATGGGTGTGCTGCTGGTGCCCTATGGCTACAACCATGGCAATCCTGTACAAGGCGTCGACGCCGATGGTATAGTCGATTCCATTGCCCAGGCTGCAGAGGTGTTTGCAGCACACCGGGCATGATCCCCGCGGCCCGAGGCACCACCCGAACCGCCGCATCCAAACCGTAAATCGCTGAACACGATTTCATGTTTCTGAACCGCAAACGCATCTCTTCTGGCAGTGATCGGCAGGCCTGGCCCTGGCGTCGCTGGCGCGCCTCCCAACAGGCGTAAAGTGCGTTCGCGAGTCTCCTGACCGCCCCCGTTTTCCTGCATCGCCGCGGTACCGGCCGATGCACTAAGATGGAACGGGGCCGGCCAGGCCGGCAGGTTGCCGGACCTTCACAGAATTTCCAGCCGCMCGACATCCCAGGCATTGCGCCTGCTGTCACCCGAACGCGCTGCACGCCCACCCCGGCCGTGCGCGGACTGCTGTCCGTGCCAGGTCCTTCCCCGGGGCGGGTCTGACGACCTTCCAGCCCCAAACTGCCGACACCGCGGCCGAGCGCACAGCCCAGGGCACCCGCGCCGCCGCACAAGAGGATCGACATGACCGAACTGGAATTMAAATCGCTGGCCGAGCAGGGCTACAACCGCATCCCCCTGATCGCGGAAGCCTTCGCCGACCTGGAAACGCCGCTGTCGCTGTATCTCAAGCTGGCGCAGTCGCAAACGCGCGGGGTCAACACCTTCCTGCTCGAATCGGTGGTGGGCGGCGAGCGCTTCGGCCGCTACTCCTTCATCGGCCTGCACGCCCGCACGCTGCTGCGCGCCTCCGGCATGCGCACCGAGGTGGTCACCGACGGCCGCGTGGTGGAAACCCACGAGGGCAACCCGCTCGACTTCATCGCCGATTTCGAGAAGCGTTTCAAGGTGGCGTTGCGCCCKGGGCTGCCGCGTTTCTGCGGCGGCCTGGCCGGCTACTTCGGCTACGACGCGGTGCGCTACATCGAGAAGAAGCTGGCCAGCACACAAAAGCCGGACGACCTCAACCTGCCCGACATCCAGCTGCTGCTGTGCGAAGAGCTGGCCGTGATCGACAACCTCTCGGGCAAGCTCTACCTGATYGTCTACGCCGAYCCGACCACGCCCGAGGCCTATGCCCGCGCCCGCCAGCGCCYGCGCGAGCTGCGCATGAAGCTGCGCCAGCCGGTGGATGTGCCGATCACCAGCCCCTCGGTGCAGACCGACGTCTACCGCGAATTCGACAAGGCCGACTACCTCACCGCCGTGCACAAGGCCAAGGAGTACATCATGGCCGGCGACATGATGCAGGTGCAGATCGGCCAGCGCCTGGTCAAGCCGTACCGCGACTCGCCGCTGACGCTGTACCGCGCGCTGCGCTCGCTGAACCCGTCGCCGTACATGTATTTCTACAACTTCGGCGACTTCCAGATCGTGGGCGCGTCGCCCGAGATCCTGGTGCGCCAGGAAAGCCGCCGCACCGGTACCAACGGCGAGCAGCGCGAAGACCATATCGTCACCATTCGCCCGCTGGCCGGCACCCGCCCGCGCGGCAACACGCCGGAGAAGGACGCGCAGCTGGCCACCGAACTGCTGAACGATCCCAAGGAAATCGCCGAGCACGTGATGCTGATCGACCTGGCGCGCAACGATATCGGCCGCATCGCCGAGATCGGCTCGGTCAAGGTCACCGACCAGATGGTKATCGAGAAATACTCGCACGTGCAACACATCGTCAGTTCGGTGGAAGGCACGCTCAAGCCCGGCATGAGCAACCTCGACGTGCTGCGCGCCACCTTCCCGGCCGGCACGCTCTCCGGCGCGCCCAAGGTGCACGCGATGGAAATCATCGACGAGCTGGAGCCGCGCAAGCGCGGCATCTACGGCGGCGCGGTGGGCTACCTGTCCTTCGGCGGCGAGATGGACCTGGCCATCGCTATCCGCACCSGCATCGTCAAGGACGGCAACCTGTATGTGCAGGCCGCCGCCGGCATCGTCGCCGACTCCGACCCCGAAGCCGAATGGAKGGAAACCGAAGCCAAGGCGCGCGCCGTGATCCGCGCCGCCGAGCAGGTCCAGGACGGACTGGACTCGGATATCTGACGGTTTCGACACGGCGGGCCGCGGCGGGCCCGCAGAGGCCGCAGAGGGCAGGACCCCGGCACCGGCGTCCTGCCCCTGCCGCGCTACATCCCCCAGCGCAGCGCCGGCGTATGCACCGGGCTGTCCCAGTGGTGCAGCATCTCGTCGTCAGGCACGCATAGCGTGACAGACGCGCCCGCCATMTCGAGCGAAGTCGTCAGGGCGCCGACCAGCGCCCGCCCGACCCGCAGGTCCCGCTGCTGCAGCCACAGGCGCGTCGAGTTGAAGAGCAGGTATAGCTCGCTCAGCGGCGTACCACCCAGGCCGTTTACGAGCACCAGCAACTCGGTGCCAGCCGGCGGCCGGAGGTCGTCGACGATCGCCGTGAGCAACTCGCCCGCAATGGTATCGGCCGATGCGAACCTGGCGCGGCGCCTGCCCGGCTCGCCGTGAATGCCGACGCCGACCTCGATCTCGTCCTCGCCGATCTTGAACGTGGGCGTACCCGCCGCCGGCACGGTGCAGCTCGTGAACGCCACGCCCATGGTCGCCGTGCGCTTGTTGATGCGGTCGCCGAACGCCTTGCATTGCTCGAGGCTGGCGCCGCCTTCGGCCATGCTGCCGACCATCTTCTCGACGATCACCGTGCCCGCCACGCCGCGCCGCCCGGTCGTGTAGCTCGAGTTCTCGACCGCGACGTCGTCGTTGATCAGCACCATCTCGTTGGGCACTTCCGACATCTCCGCGGCCATCTCGAAGTTCATCACGTCGCCGGAATAATTCTTCACGATGAACAGGACCCCGGCGCCGGTATCGACCGCCTTGGCCGCGGCCATCATCTGGTCCGGCGTGGGCGAAGTGAAAATCTGCCCGGGGCAGGCGGCGTCCAGCATGCCGTAGCCGACGAAGCCGCTGTGCAGCGGCTCGTGCCCCGCGCCGCCGCCGGACACCAGCGCGACCTTCCMTGGCTTCAGGGCCTGGCGCCGCACGAACACCGGTTCGGTATTGAGCGCGACCAGCTCGCCGTGCGCGGCGGCGAACCCGGCCAGGCTCTCGGTCAGAAAATCGTCGACGTGATTGATGAATTTTTTCATGGTCTCTACTCCTTGCCGTCGATCGATTGAGCCAGTCGTTCGCACACCGCCTTGATCATGAGCTGGCTGGAGCGCGCGCCGGGGTCCAGGTGGCCGCGCGAGCGCTCGCCGAGGAACGATGCGCGGCCCTTGGTGGCGACCATGTCGCGGGTGGCCAGCATGCCCTGCTCCGCCACGCGCGGCAGTTCGTCGAGCACGGTGCGGGCGGACGCGCCCGCCGCGGCGAGCTCCTCGCCGCGCATCGCCACGGGAATCAGCACATCCATCATGGTCTTGCTGCCCACGCCGGTCTTCCCGCGCAGGCCGACCGCGTCGACACCGGCGGCGTAGATGCGCGCGAACCCCGCGACATCCATGGCCTGCGCGKGCACCGCCTTCGCCATGCCGCTGAGCAGCGAATAGAACAGCGGACCGGCCGATCCGCCGACCGTGGACAACACCTTGGCCGCGGCGAGTTCCAGCGCCGCCCCGGGTGCCGCCGCCTCGATCTCCGCGCGCAGCGAGCGCAGCGCCTCCATGCCGCGCAGCAGGTTGAAGATATGGTCGCCGTCGCCGATCTGCTGGTCGAGCAACGCGATCTCGTCCATGTTCTCTCGCAACGCCGCATGCGCTGCGTCGATGCATGCCATGACCGTCTTGCCGTTCATGTCGGGATCCTCCTGCCGTCGGAGCGGAAATATAAGAGGCTGCGTGCTGGCAGCGAAACGCCAACGGATTGCCCGAGGCTGAAATTGCGCTCGCCCACGCTGGTCGCGACCACGGTCGTGCCTTGGTGATCCAGGATCAACAGGTGCCGCAACGGCGAGTACTCGAGCACCTTCAAATCGAGCACGTGGCTCTCCTGCGCCTCGTGCACCACGATGTCTTCCGGGCGGATGGCCACCGTGGCCGTCTCCGCCGGCACCGCCACCGAGTCGAACAAGGCCGGCGGCAGCAGGTTGATGGGGGGCGAGCCGAGCCGCTGGGCCGCGCTCAGCGACGCCGGGTTGCCGTAGACCTCGCGCGGCGTGCCGATCTGCACCAGGCGGCCGTGCTCCAGGATGCCGATGCGGTCGGCCAGCGTGGTGGCCTCGACCTGGTCGTGCGTGACGTAGAGGATGGTCGCGCCGATGGTGCGGTGCAGGCGCTTGAGCTCGATACGCAGTTCCTCGCGCAGCTTCGCATCGAGCGAAGACAGCGGCTCGTCCATCAGGAACACGCGGGGTTCGCGCACCAGCGCGCGCCCGATGGCCACGCGCTGCATCTCGCCGCCCGACAGGTGCGTTGCCATATTGTCGAGCTTGGAGCCGATATGCAGCATCTCCGCCACCGCCTGCACGCGCGCGCGGATCTGCGCCKCGCCGGTGCGCCGGCGCGGCGCGCGCAGCGGGAAAGCCAGGTTGCCGAACACMGTCAGGTGCGGATACAGCGAGTATTGCTGKAAAATGAACGCCACATCGCGATCGGACGGGTGCACGCCGGTGGCCACCTCGCCGTCGATCAGCACATCGCCGGCATCGGGCCGCTCCAGCCCCGCGATCAGGCGCAGCGTGGTGGTCTTGCCGGCACCGCTCGGCCCCAGCAGCACGACGAACTCGCCGTCCTTCACGTCGATCGAAAGATCGTCGACCGCGCTCACGTCGCCAAAGTGCTTCGACACATTGCGCAACTGGATTTCAGCCATGCCGGTCTCCCGCCTGCGTCGCGCCGGGCAGCAGGCGCCCCGACGCCTCGTCGTAAAGCAGCGTGCGCTCCTTGCGGAACGACAGGCCKACCGGCGCGCCCGCCGCCAGGCCTTCGTCCTTGCCGACCCGCGCGCGCACCACGCCCAGCGCCGTCTCGATCATCAGCACCTGGTGCGAGCCGAGGTACTCGTCCGCGATCACGCGCCCGCGCAAGGGGCTGCGCTCGTCGATGACGATATGCTCCGGGCGGATGCCCAGCAGCGCGCGCTCGGCCGCCATTGCKCAGCGCGGGACMGGCACCGGCGCGCCGCGCAGGAAGACCTGTTCCTGGCCGGCGGCGACGGCGCCGTCGACCGCCAGGAAGTTCATCGGCGGGCTGCCGATGAAGTTGCCCACGAACACCGTCGCCGGAAAATGATAGATCTCGTGCGGCGCGGCAGCCTGCAGCACCTCGCCCTCGTTCATCACCACGATGTCGTCCGCCATGGCCATCGCCTCGCTCTGGTCGTGCGTGACGTACACCGTGGTGGCGGCGAGCGCGTTGTGCAGCTTGCGCAGCTCCAGGCACATCAGCTCGCGGAAATCGGCGTCCAGCGTGCCCAGCGGCTCGTCCATCAGGAATGCCTTCGGTTGCCGCACGATGGCGCGGCCGAGCGCCACGCGCTGGCGGTCGCCACCGGACAAGCCGCCGGTCTTGCGGTCCAGGATGGCTTCGATGCGAAGCATGCGCGCCGCCGCGCCGACGCGCGCGGCGATCTCATGGCGAGGCAAATGCTCGTTGCGCAGCGGAAAGGAGATGTTGTCGCGCACCGTCATGTGCGGGTAGAGCGCGAACATCTGGAACACGAAGGCGATGTCGCGCTGGCGAGCGCGCAAGGCGGTCACGTCCTCGCCGTCGATCAGGATCTGACCGGCGCTCGGCAGCTCCAGCCCGGCAATCATGCGCAGCGTGGTGGTTTTGCCGCAGCCCGAAGGGCCGAGCAGGACCACGAAGCGCCCGGCGCCGACAGTGAGGTTGGTGTTGCGCACCGCGACGAAATCGCCGAAGCGCTTGTGCAGGTTCGCCAGCGCGATGGTGGCCATGGTTCAGTCCGGGAAATGGCTGGTGACGACGAACGCGGCCGCGCCCACGAGGATCACCGGGAACGACCACGTGAACAGCGCCAGCGAAAACGGCTGCACAAGCATCGCGATACCAGTGCCGATCACTGCCGTCGCCGCACCTTCGCCGAAGCGCCGGCGCAGCATGCGGGGCCGGCGCGCAACTGTCGGGTTTTTCATTTGCGGACCGCTCCGAAGGTAATGCCCCGCAGCAGGTGCTTGCGCAGCACGACGGTGAAGAACAGGATCGGCAGGACGAACAGCGTGGTGGCCGCCGCCACCGCCGGCCAGTCCTGCCCGCCCTCGCCGATGATGAAGGGAATGAACGGCGGCATGGTCTGCGCATCGCCGCTGGTCAGCAGCAGCGCGAACGCGTATTCGTTCCAGGCGAAGATCAGGCAGAAGATCGCGGTCGCCGCGATGCCGGTGATCGCCTGCGGCAGCACCACCTTCACGAAGGCCTGCAGCCGCGTGTATCCGTCGACCAGCGCCGCCTCTTCGTACTCGCGCKGGATCTCGTCCATGAAGCCCTTGAGCAGCCACACCGCCAGCGAAACGTTGACKGCCGTGTACAGCACGATCATGCCGAGATAGCTGTCGCTCAGCCCCAGCGCGCGGTACATCAGGTAGATCKGGATCGCCACCGCGATGGGCGGCATCATCCGCGTCGACAGGATGAAGAACAGCAGGTCATCCGCCCACGGCACCTTGAAGCGCGAGAACGCGTACGCCGCCAGCGTGCCGAGGAAGACCGCGAGAAAGGTCGAGCCGAAACCGATCACCAGCGAGTTGACGAAGCGCGGCAGGACCTTGGACGGCCCGGCGATCACCATGCCGCGCTTGCGCACGTCGCGCTCGTACCAGGTCTGCGCGGGCGGCAGGCTCGCGATGAACTCGGGCGTCTGCCGCGAGCGGATCGTGAACAGGTTGACATAGCCTTCGAGCGACGGCTGGAACGAAACGACGGGCGGATAGGCGATGGCGTCTTCCTGCGTCTTGAAGCTCGTCATGATGATCCAGACCATCGGCAAGGTCGCGATCAGCGCATAGGCGATGACCACGATCGCCGCGAAGGTCTTGCCGCGCGTCGACGCGGCCACCACCGAATGCGCGCCGGCGGGCTGTGCTGTCTTGCTCATCGCTGTTTCACCCGGTTGAGTGCCTTGATGTAGATGTTCGCCGCGCCGAACACCGTGACGAACAGGATGATCGCCAGCGCCGACGAGTAGCCGGTCTGCCACTTCTCGAACGCGGCGCGCTTGAGCGTGATCGACACCGTTTCCGTGACCGAGCCCGGGCCGCCCGAGGTCAGCAGGTTCACCAGGTCGAACATCTTGAAGTTCTCGATGGCGCGGAACAGCACGGCCAGCATCAGGAACGGCAGCGTCATCGGCAGCGTGATCGACCAGAACTGCCGCCACGGCGTGGCGCGATCCACTTCCGCGGCTTCGTAGATGTATTCCGGGATCGAGCGCAGCCCGGCCAGGCAGATCAGCATGACGTAGGGCGTCCACATCCAGGTGTCGACCATCACGATGGTCCATGGCGCAAGCGAGACGTCCCCGATCATCTGGAACGAGCCTGGCGCAACGCCCGTGAAGAAGCTCACGATATCGTTGAACAGGCCTGTCTGCGGCTGCAGCAGGAAGGTCCAGAAATTGCCGACCACGGCCGGCGACAGCATCATCGGCAGCAGGATCAGGGTGGTCCAGAAACTGTGCGTGCGAAAACGCCGGTTGATCAGCAAGGCCAGGCCGAAGCCCAGCAGCACCTCCAGCCCGACCGACCAGAACACGAAGCGCGCGGTGACMTGCATGGCGTACCAGATGTCCTCGTCCGTCAGGATGTCGACGTAGTTGTCGATGCCGACGAAGCGCGCCGGGATGCTCGGCATGTTCGACTTGAAGTTCGTGAACGACAGCCGCAGCGCCCAGATCAGCGGAAAGATGTTGACCGCGAGCAGCAGCAGGATCGTGGGGAGAATGAACAGCCATGCGATCGTGCGGTCCGACAGGCCGCGCAGGCGCGCGGCACCGTGCACCGGCGCAGCGGCTGCCAGGTTCTGCGCGGGAAAAGGCTTGTCTGCCAGCATGGCTGACTCCTTGTCGCGGGCCGGCGGCGGCCGGCAAGCCCGATGCATGTCGCCGCAATGCCCGCTCGTCTCGGTTTCAGTTCTTTCCTTCCGCCTTGAACACCTTGTTCCAGTCCTTCACCAGCAGGTCGAGCGCCTCCTTCGCCGTACCCTTGTCGGCGACGACGTAGTCATGCACGCGCTTCTGCATGTCGAGCAGGAGTTCGGCATAGGCAGGCTCGGCCCAGAAGTCCTTGACGATTGCCATCGACTTCAGGAACGCCGGCGCGAAGGGCTGGCTCTTGGGAAAGTCAGGCGCATCGACCACCGACTTGGCCGCCGAGTAGCCGCCCAGCTCCCACCACTTCTTCTGCACCGCGGGCTGGGCAAACCACTTGATGTACTCGAGCGCATCGGCCTTGTGATCCGAATAGGAGACCACCGAGATGCCCTGCCCGCCAAGCTGCGTGAACTGCTGCACCTCTTTCGGATTGACGAAGAAGCCGATCTTGTCGCCCCCCACGTTCGGGTCCTTGTAGAGGCCGGGGAAGAACGCGAACCAGTTCATCTKCATCGCCACCTGCMCGGACTTGAACGCGTCGAGCCCTTCCTGCATGTACGCGTTGGTCATGCCCGGCGCGGTGCAGCACTTGTACAGCGCCTTGTAGAACTCCAGGCCCTTGACCGCACCCGGCGAGTTGACGAAGCCCTCGAGGCGATAGGGCTTCTTCGGGTCCTGGTACTGGAAGCCGAAGTTATAGAGCACGTTGGTCACGCCCATCGTGATGCCCTCGGAGCCGCGTTCGGTGAAGATATACGCGCCGTACACGGTCTTGCCGTCGATCTTGCGCCCCTGGAAGAACTCRGCGGTCTGCTTGAGCTCATCCATCGTGGTGGGCGGCTCCAGTTCCCTCTTGTACTTCTGCTTGAACTCCGCGCGCAGCTCCGGCCGCGCGAACCAGTCCTTGCGATAGGTCCAGCCCACCGCGTCCGCCATCGCGGGCAGGGCCCAGTAGTTGGGCGTGTTCTTCGGCCATTCGGCATACCCCACCACGGTGGCCGGCACGAAGTCGTTCATCGAGATATTGTTCTTCGCGAAGAAATCGTTGAGCTTGACGTAGTGGCCGTTCACCGCCGCGCCGCCGATCCACTGGCTGTCGCCGATGATCAGGTCGCACAACTTGCCGTGGGAATTGAGTTCGTTGAGAAACCGGTCCGCATAGCTGGTCCAGGGCACGAACTCGAATTTCATCTGTATGCCGGACTTGGCCGTAAAGTCCTTCGACAGCTCGACCAGCGCGTTGGCCGGATCCCACGCCGCCCAACATAGCGTCAATTGCTTCGCCTGCGCGTGCGCGCCGGTTGCCAGTCCCAGTGACAAGGCGGCCGCCGCCATCACCCTTGCTAATAGACGTAACATTTGTCTTCTCCTTTTACTTCCCAGTTGTCTCCATTCCTGCTGACAAGCAACGTCCATGCGCCGGGCGCTGTATTTCGGCTCTGGCAAATTCAAGCGTCAGTCCGGGTGTCGCGAGCATCAGGCATGCGCATTCTCACGAAGATAGATTCGGGTTTCCGGCGTGGGGATCGCAAGCGCCCCGCGCACATCGTTCAGGAAGTCCACCGCGGCAAGACCCGCGCGATGCACGATGCCGCGCACGTCCTGGTCCAGGATCACATCGATCGCGCGCCCGGACAGTTGCTCGCGCGTGTCCGCCGTGCGCTCGTGGCCGATCAGGAAGATGCGGGCCTTGTCGCCGGAATCMTGCAAGGCCGAGGCAATGCCGCGGATGCCGCCGCCGGTGACGTAGATGCCGACCAGGTCGGCGTGACGCGCCAGCAAGCCCTGCACGGCCAGGTCGGCGCCGTCGTCGTCCTCGGTGAAGTCCGGCTCGGCGATGCCGCGCAGATTGCGGAAATCCTCCTCCAGCACCTGCGAAAAGCCGGTGCGCCGCTCCACCTGGTCATGCAGGCGCGACGACCCCGACAGCACGGCGACCGAGCCGATCCGCGAGCCGAGAAAGCCGCCCATCAGCAGCCCGGCCGTGCGCCCCGCAATGCGGTTGTCCACGCCGATGTAGGCGGCGCGGCGGCTGCCCGGCAGATCGGAGAACGCCGTGACGACCGGCACGCTCGCGTCGCTCAGTTCCTCGATCAGGCGGCCGACCCACGGGTAGTCGAGCGGCACCAGGACCAGCGCGTCGTACCCCGCCGCCTGCTCGGCAAAGCGCGACGTGTCGCGCTGGCTGGCGAAGTCGCAGCGGTAGAACGAAGGGATGACGCGGTGCTCGCGAAAGAAACTGGCAGACAGCGCGATGTCGCGCTCGACCTGGTCGAGGAAGCGGGAATTGATCTGCGGGAGGACGAATGCAATGCGAAACGCAGCCGCCTTCGGCGGGCGCCCGCGGCTGGCCCGTTCGTCACGCAGGTCCGCGAGGGCCTGGTGGACGCGGGCAGCCGTCTCGGCACGCACGGAGGCATCGTCGCGCAGCACACGATCGACCGTGGCGACGCTGACGCCAGCCCGGCGCGCAATCATCATACGTGTCGCCGGCATGGTCTCCTCCAGTGCCGAGATACGGTTCACTTTGTATGTCTAAGGTAGTTTTCCGGACGCCAAATGCAAGCATTTTCGCGAGGATAAATGCGTCATTTGCTGACGTCATTTCCGCTGCAATCCGGGGGCGGGATGCAGCCGGCAGCAACGGACATCGGTCGAGGCTCGTGATKAAAAATGCACAACCTTCGGGCCGCGCGTGCCGTGAAGAAGCGAAGGTTTTCAAAGCGCGTCCGGCGACAGTAATGGCCGGCCGCATCGTATTGGCTAGCCGGTGCGGGCACCGGCACCACCAACGCCATATCCGGGACCCGCGAGCGCAGTTTGATGCCCMGGGCCCGGCGTGATCGGCCAGGTGATGCCGGTTGGCATGGTGTGGGGTACGTGATCGCGTTCGGCGCTTATCTTCCCGCCCTGCTCCGAAAGGCCTTGGTGAAAGGAGTCCCCCCACGGGCTTGTGCCGCCGTCTGTCGATGCGCTAGGGAAAATACCCATTTCTCCTGCTTATCCACTGTCCCAGAATCATCGAAATTGTTCAACAATCCTCGGCAGCAAAATGCCTCTCGGTGCAAGGAAGACCGAGTTTTTTGCGGGTTCCAGTGCGTTMAGCAGGAGTAATCATGTCCACTTCGACCTTGGCGTCGTCGCGGCGCCGACGCACGGCCGCCGTGGCCGCGCTGATCTTGTGCGCGGCMTCCACATGGGCGCTTGCCGCCTCCACCATMAAGGCCGACAGTCTGACGATCGGCTCGGACCTTACCTATCCCCCCTATGCCTACATGGAGGCTGGCAAGCCTGTTGGCTTCGATGCCGACTTCTCCCGTTTGCTGGCGGCCAAGCTGTCGCTCAAACCCGTATTCGTGGATACCCGCTTTCCTGACCTGATCCTGGGGATGCGTGCGCGCCGTTTCGATGCGATTGCTTCGGCGCTCTACGTGACGTCGGAGCGCTCGAAGCTGATCGATTTCATTCCCTACCTGAAGACGGGCGCGTCTCTGGTGGTGCTGGCGGCAAGCCCGTATGCGCCGCCGTCGCCCGAGGCGCTTTGTGGCAAGCGTGTGGCATCGATCAAGGGCGCCTCCTGGACGCCCAAGCTGCGCAAGGTGTCGCGCGAGACTTGCCGGCCGAAGGGCGAGKACGAGATCAAGGTGCTGGAGTTTCCTACTTCGCCCGAGGCCATGATGGCGCTGCGTTCGCAGGCAGCGGACGTCATGATCGAGGATGCGGCCGTGGTCCACGGCATGCTTGCGCAGTCGCAGAACAGCTTGAAAGTCACCTCCACCTCGCTGCTTTACCCCATCGTGATAGGGCTGGGTCTCCACAAGGAGGCCCAGCAATTGCAGGGCGAGCTAAAGATGGCTTTGCAGCGCGCCCACGATAGCGGCGAATACCAGGCCTTGCTCACCCGCTACGGGCTTGAAGCGCCTACCGCCGCAGAAGTCCAGAGCGCGCTCATCGGCACGAGCCAGTAACGCCGCAGCGGAAGGGGAGGCAGGACAAATGCGTTTTGATTGGGACTATACCGTCAGCTTGTTCTGGGATGCCGATTTCTGGCATGCATGCTGGGTAGTGGTGAAACTGAGCACGGCCACCTGGTTCGTCGGGGTCGCGGCGGGCTTTCTGCTGGCGCTGGGCAAACAGGCGAAGAACCMTGTGCTCAGGCGTCTGGCAGGCTTGTATATCTGGTTCTTCCGCAGCCTGCCTTTGCTGGTGCTGCTGGTGTTCATCTACAACCTGCCCCAGGTCTTCCCCGCGACTGGCGCCGTGCTGGGCGACCCGTTCTACGCGGGCCTGGCCGCGCTGGTGGCGAGCGAGACCGCGTTCATTGCGGAGATACACCGCGGCGGCATTCTCGGCGTACCGCGCGGGCAGATCGAAGCGGGCCGCGCGCTGGGCATTCGCTACACCGGCATACAACGCATGGTGGTCATTCCACAGGCGTTGCGCATTGCCCTGCCGGCGCTGAGCAACGAGTTCATTACCATCGCCAAGCTGACATCGCTGGTGTCGGTGATTTCTCTGGCCGAGATCCTGCTGGTGGGGCAGCGTTTGTACACACAGAACTTTCTGGTGTTCGAGACCATGCTGGCGGTCGCGCTTTACTACGTGCTGATCGTCACCCTGTTCGACAAGCTGTTGGGTTGGCTGGAGTCGCACATGAACATCCTGCGCCGCGCGCCCAAKCCCCTGGCATTGGATGCGGAAACCCGGCGTCAGGTGCAGGAGGGGATGGCCCAGCCCACGCTGACCGCCAGCGGCAACGCGGCGGCACTGGAGGTGCGGCAGGCGCGCAAGCGCTTTGGCGACCACGAGGTGCTCAAGGGCATCGACTTGCGGGTCAGGGCCGGCGAAGTCATCAGCATCATCGGTCCGTCCGGTTCGGGCAAGACCTCGCTGATACGTACACTCAACGGCCTGGAGACGTTGGATGGCGGTCAGGTGCTGCTACACGGCAAGCCATTCCTGGGGTCGCCCGAGACCGGCACCACGGCCGCACAGGGGGACCGCATCCTGGACATCGGCATGGTGTTCCAGAGCTTCAACCTGTTCCCGCACAAAACCGTGCTGCAGAACGTGATGCTGGCGCCCGCCTACCACCGTCGGGGCAAGCCGGCCTCATTGCGGCGCGAGGCGCTGGTACTGCTCAACAAGGTGGGCATGCTCGACCACGCCCATAAATACCCGCACCAACTCTCCGGCGGCCAGCAGCAGCGTGTGGCGATTGCCCGGGCCCTGGCCATGCGGCCATCCATCATGTTGTTTGACGAACCCACGTCGGCGCTCGACCCCGAGTTGGTCGCGGAAGTGCTCAAGGTGGTGGAAACGCTGGCGCGCGAAGGGATGACGATGCTGATCGTGACGCACGAGATGGCCTTTGCCTTCAAGGTGTCCGACCGAGTGGTCTTCATGGAAAACGGTCGCATCCTTCTGGATTCCCCGCCCGCCGCMGTGCAGGCAAGCCAGGATGCGCGTATCAAGGACTTTCTGAGCCATGTMCATGTGTCCTGAACGCACGGGCACGCATGCCGGCGCGTTKACGCAATGCCTGCGGAATATCGAGGCCTATCCCACTAGCGCGTCGAGCGCTTTGCTGGCCCGCCGCGACGACGACGCGCGGCGTGAAGCCCATGCGCGCGATGCGATGGCACGGCTGTCTGGACATGATGCGCCGCTGGCGGGCGTGGTGCTGGGCGTGAAGGCCTGCTTTGACGTGCGCGGATGGGTCACCCACGCGGGATCGCAGGTGCTGGCGGACGCTCCTGCCGCAAGCGAGGACGCGGCGCTGGTGCGCGCGTTGCGGCAGGCGGGCGCGGTGCTGCTGGCGCAGAACAACATGACCGAGTTCGCCTATGGCGCGCTGGGCTTGAACCCCTGGTTCGGTACGCCGGTATCGCCGTTGCCCAGCGACGTGCCTCGCGTGGCCGGCGGTTCAAGTAGTGGCGGCGCAGTGGCGGTGGCGCTGGGCATGGTGAGCCTTGCGCTCGGTTCGGACACCAGCGGCTCCGTCCGGATTCCGGCCGCGTTCTGCGGCGTCGCGGGTTTCAAGCCTTCGCGGGGCCGTTACGACGATGCGGGCATGATGCATCTGTCTCCCAGCTTTGACGTTCCCGGGRTGATCGCCGCGGACGTCGCGCAATGCTTGCGGGTGGATCAGGCCCTGGCGCCGTGGGACCGCTCGGCGCCGACTGCCGGCACATCGCTGGCGCGAACATCGTTCGTGATACCGGACCACCTGGATGATGAACTGGAGCCTGGGGTACGGCACGTGTTCGCAACATGGATGGAGCGCCTGGGCGCGGCGGGCGCCGTGTTGCGCCGCGCGCCCATGCCCAGCCTGCCGTTGGCCGGCAAGGTGGCGCGGGAGGGAGGCATCATCGCGGCGGAAGCCTACGCCCTGCATGCCGGCCGGCTGGCTGCCAAGGCGTCGGCCTATGACCCTCGCGTGGGGCCGCGCATGCTGCTGGGCGCGCAGGTGCCGGCCCACGCCTATGCGCTTGCCCAACAACGGCTGCTTGCCCTGGGCAGGCAGTACGAAGACGAACTGGGCGGCGCCGATGCCGTGCTGACACCCACCGTGCCGATGCTACCGCCGTCGCTGGCCGAACTGCGTGACGACAGCACGTACCTGAGCAAGAACGCCAGGGCGTTCAGCCTGACCGAATTTGCGAACCRCCTGGATCTGCCCAGCATTTCCCTGCCGGGCGACCTGAATGCCAGGCAGGCAGTGGGGCTACTCGTGACGGGCCGCACCAGGCGCGACCGTKGGCTGCTTCAGATGGCGCGCGCGATCGAGTGCGTGCTGCGTCCCGGGACGCAGCCCATGTCGCGGCATTGAGTCATCGTCACTACTTTTCCTCTGGAGCGTCTCCATGATCGTCATTCACAGCGAAGACCTGACCGATACCGAACGCCATGCCCGGGGGCCCGGTTGGGAAAGCAGGCGCATCGTCGTCAAGCGTGATGGCATCGGCTATTCGGTACATGAAACCCGAGTCTTTGAAGGCGCGGAACTGCACCTGCATTACAAGCACCACTACGAGGCGAACTACTGCATGGCCGGCGAAGGCGAGGTGCTGGACGTGGCCAGCGGCGCCGTGCATGCCATCAGGCCGGGCACGCTGTATGCGCTGGACAAGAACGACAAGCATGTGTTGCGKGCGACCAAGGGCGACCTGCGGTTGGTGTGCATATTCAACCCGCCCTTGAGCGGGTGCGAGACACATCGCGAAGACGGCAGCTACGCGGAGCCGGAGGATGCAACGCCGACGTGAAGCCGGTCGTGTGCAACCCATCAAGCGGACAGGGTGTGGTGGCCGGATTGCCCTGGCATCCGGCACCGCGTGATGGGTGACGCGCGCTTGATCTCCGGTGGCATGCCGCCAAGCCTCCGCACCCTACCTCTGCCCTACTTGGCTGGCTKGTTTTTCAGGCGTGTAAGCACGGCCATCAGGGTGCGCTCGGAATCGTCGAGGTAGGCTGACAGGGCTTGTGCCGCTTCTCCGCGTTGGTCGCGCACCAGCAGGTCATGAATCCGGTGTTCACGCTCGATCCAGTCGGGTGTCTGGATGCGACTTTCATCGGCCTCCGAGGCAAACACCAGGCGTAGCTGCGCGCACAGTGTGCGAAAGAATTCGTCCAGCAATCGGCTGCCCAACTGCGCCACGATGTGCTGGTGAACTTGCAGGCTCAGCGTGCCGACATGGCGCCAGTTCTTCTTGGCCAGCGCGCGTTCGGCGGCATGGATGGCGGTGAGCATCTTGTCGAGCAGGGCGGGCTGCAAGGGTAGATCGCCGTTGATGGCTTGCAGCTCCAGTGCGCGGCGCGCGGCATAGATTTCGCGCAAGTCCTTGCGTTCCATGCGCCGCACGACAACGCCTTTGTGGCGGATAAACGTGGCCAGGCCCTCCCGTCCCAGTTGGTGCAGAACTTCGCGGACGGTGTTGCGCGAGGCCCCGTAGAGGGCCGCCAGGTCCACCTCGACCAGTTGCGTGCCCGGAGGGAGCTTCCCTCCCATGATGTCGTCGCGCAGTTGATGACTGATGCGCTCGGCGATTGAGATCCCGTTCTCGCGTTCTGCAGGCATGAAGGTGTGGCTCCGGTTGTTATTTCCACTCGATCTTTTCKGGGTGCAGTCCGTGGACGCCCTTATACGGGGAGACTTCGGGTGAGGCCCAACCTTGAAGCAAGGCGGGATCCAGCTCATAGACCTCGACGCCCAACGGCCGGCACACGTCGATGGGATCGCGCGCATCCGGTCCCCACATCGGCACGGAGAGATCGCCGCCCGGGCAGGTGGACAACGCACACAGCAGGTCCATTTCCGCGAAGCACTCCAGGTAGTCGCCTGGCTTGGCGGGGCACGCCTTCATGAAGTACTTGTCGTCGTCGTTCAGGCCCGTTACCTGGAATACGTTGAGCACGTCATGTACATCGAACTCCGTCAGGCCATGCGGTGCCACCGCGCGTGTCAGGTTGGAGTGGCAGTGGAAGTGGAAGTCCTCGCCCGTCAGCAGCTTGTTGACGTAGGGGTCGCAGCKGGTGCCCAGCAGGTCATGCACGCGGCCGCCATCGCCATCCTTGCCGTAGTCGGCCAGCGTGTCATCGGTGATGGTGACCATGGGACGCAGGTACGGCAGCGTGGACCAGAGTCGGTCATACGTACTGACATGCGCCTGCTGTAGCTGCCGGGTACGGGAGGCCCACATGCGCTCGCGCGGATTGTGCAGATTCCACATATTGAAGTCCGCGACCTGGGGGCCTTCCAGGGTCACGATGCGAAAGACGTGGCCCGCGGGGACCTTCCAGGCAAAGCCGCTGCGGATGGGGACAACGTGGGAAGCGATCAGCTTGCGCTGGGACGCATCGGTGGCGATGGCACGGTAGAAGTCCCGGTCCACATGCAATACCGAGCCCTTGCTTACCTGGTACGCCGCAGGGTAATTCGACATGGTCTGCCTCCTGAAATCATCTTGGCTTTGCTGGCAATGATTGTTGAACAATCAATCGCCAGTATAGGGCAGGAGTCGTGCGTTGCGGGCGCTCTTTCTGAGGGCTGCCGTGGCGTCGGCCGAGTGTCGCCTGGTGCGGTCAGCGGCGGGCGGATCGCTGACCAGCCCGCGCGGGACATACCAACAACGAAAGGATGCGGCACATCTGCCAAGTCCTCCGGCGCACCGGCAGCAAATAGTTTGCTGTTCGTTTTGTAGTTCCTCGTTTCTGCCCCGGAGGCATCCTTTGCCTGGCGTGGAAGAACGGCGTTACCGATTTGCCGTCTCCACACCTGGGCKAACGCACAAGTGCAGACGGGGCCGCCATGGAGACGGGCGCCGACCCCGCCACAATGGCGAAAAATAGGAATCGACGAGACGACAAAATCGACGCTACAATCACGCGTGTGTTTGATCAGGCATGGCCGTCGACCATGTCCCGTTTTCCCCTCTATGGCTAGGTAGCATGACCTGCATCGCAACGAACCGTTTCGCTCAGTGGTGGCGCTTCCAATAGGAAGCGGCACGTCGTTGCGGTTTGAAACCGAACCCTGCCGCCATCATCGGCAAGCAGGTTTCMAGGACCCCGATAGCTCACCGATGTGGCGGCTCCAATCTCTAGGAGATCGCCCCATGCCAAGCAAGTCTTCCCTGTACTGCAAACCTGCTCCAGGACGCCCGTTGCGCGCGTTCCGTGGCCGGGCTTKGCGTGCCGCAGCGGCAGGCATGGCATGGCCCACTTCCAGCGCCTGGCATGCCGCTCCGGCATTGCCTGCAACGGCCATGGATTGCCGTGGGCTCTCCGACACGCTGAGATCAGCACCCGCGGATGCCTTCGGTCGCCCTTTTGCTACCGCTGTGTATATCAAGGCGCATATCAAACAGTAGTTGCTAGAATTTTCCCCTTTAAAATCAAGTAATTAGGTGTGATATGCTGCTGAT
Organism: Cupriavidus sp. 05T41; assembly: GCF_056396525.1. Classification (NCBI taxonomy): domain Bacteria; kingdom Pseudomonadati; phylum Pseudomonadota; class Betaproteobacteria; order Burkholderiales; family Burkholderiaceae; genus Cupriavidus; species Cupriavidus sp. 05T41. The sequence goes on along the minus strand of NZ_JBFTLQ010000068.1, from coordinate 17,349 downwards.
KATCGACAACTACGATTCGTTTACCTACAACATCGTCCAGTATTTCGGCGAGCTCGGTGCCGACGTGCGCACCTATCGCAACGACGAAATCACCCTCGAGGAAATCGAGGCGCTGGCGCCCGACCATATCTGCGTCTCGCCCGGACCGTGCAGCCCCAGGGAAGCCGGCATCTCGGTGGCAGTGCTGCAGCACTTCGCCGGCCGCGTGCCCCTGCTGGGCGTGTGCCTTGGCCACCAGGCCATCGGCRAAGCCTTCGGCGGCAAGGTGATCCGCGCCAAGCAGGTGATGCACGGCAAGGTCAGCCGCATCGAGACCACGCAGGAAGGCGTGTTCGCCGGGCTGCCCAGGCATTTCGACGTGACGCGCTATCATTCGCTGGCGATCGAGCGCGAGACGCTGCCGGATTGCCTGGAAGTGACGGCCTGGACGCCGGACGGCGAGATCATGGGCGTGCGCCACAAGGAGTTCGACATCGAAGGCGTGCAGTTCCACCCCGAGTCGATCCTGTCCGAGCACGGCCACGCGCTGCTGGCCAACTTCGTCAAGGCGCGCCGATGAGGCGCACCGACACGCCCAGCGCGCCCACGCCGGCCAGCGGCCACCCGAGACTTCACGCGAACGCCGAAGAACAACACCAGACCGAGACCGCYATGTCCATCACGCCCCAGGAAGCCCTCACCCGCTGCATCGAACACCGCGAGATCTTCCATGACGAAATGCTGCACCTGATKCGGCAGATCATGCAGGGGCAGATGTCCCCGGTGATGGCCGCGGCCATCCTGACCGGGCTGCGCGTGAAGAAGGAAACCATCGGCGAGATCTCCGCGGCCGCGCAGGTCATGCGCGAATTCGCCAACAAGGTGCCGGTGCAAGACCGCGAGAACTTCGTCGACATCGTCGGCACCGGCGGCGACGGCTCGCATACCTTCAATATCAGCACCGCCTCGATGTTCGTCGCGGCCGCGGCCGGCGCGCGCATCGCCAAGCACGGCAACCGCGGCGTGAGCTCCAAGTCGGGCAGCGCGGACGTGCTGGAAGCGCTGGGCGTSAACATCATGCTCACGCCCGAGCAGGTCGGCCACTGCATCGAGCAGACCAGCATCGGCTTCATGTTCGCGCCSACSCACCACCCGGCCATGAAGAACGTGGCGCCGATCCGCAAGGAAATGGGCGTGCGCACCATCTTCAATATCCTGGGCCCGCTGACCAACCCGGCCGACGCGCCCAATATCCTGATGGGCGTGTTCCATCCCGACCTGGTCGGTATCCAGGTGCGCGTGATGCAGCGCCTGGGCGCCAAGCACGCGCTGGTGGTCTACGGCAAGGACGGCATGGACGAGGTCTCGCTCGGCGCCGCCACGCTGGTCGGCGAGCTCAAGGACGGCGAGGTGCGCGAATACGAGATCCACCCCGAGGACTTCGGCCTGTCGATGATCTCCAACCGGGGCCTCAAGGTGGCCGACGCCACCGAGTCCAAGGAAATGCTGCTCGAGGCGCTGACCGATGTGCCTGGCACCCCGCGCGAGATCGTCTCGCTCAACGCCGGCGCCGCGCTGTACGCCGCCAACGTGGCCAGCTCGATCGAGGACGGCATCCGCCGCGCACGCGAAGCCATCGCCAGCGGCGCCGCGCGCGAGAAGCTCGACCAGTTCGTGCGCGCCACCCAGCAGTTCAAGTAAGCCGGGCCGCGAGCCGCGCCGACACACCGCAAGAGAAACACGCATGTCCGATATCCTGCAGAAGATCCTGGCCGTCAAGGCCGATGAAGTCAGCGCCGCGCGCAAGAAGCGCGACCTGCCCAGCCTGCGCGCCGAAGCCGAGAGCCTGCGCGCCGAGCCCGGCCTGGCGCCGCGCGGCTTCGAGCGCGCGCTGCGCGAGAAGATCGCCGCCGGCCACGCCGGCGTGATCGCCGAAGTGAAGAAAGCCTCGCCGTCCAAGGGCGTGCTGCGCGAGCAGTTCGTGCCCGAGGCGATCGCGGAAAGCTACGCCAGCCACGGCGCGGCCTGCCTGTCCGTGCTGACCGACGTGAATTTCTTCCAGGGCCACGCCGATTTCCTCAAGCGCGCGCGCGGCGCCTGCCCGCTGCCCGCCCTGCGCAAGGACTTCATGGTCGACCTGTACCAGGTCTATGAAGCGCGCACCTGGGGCGCCGACGCCATCCTGCTGATCGTCTCCGCGCTCGACCCCGGCCTGATGGCCGAGCTCGAAGCCTGCGCCCACGAACTCGGCATGGACGTGCTGGTGGAAGTGCACGGCGGCGAAGAGCTCGATGCCGCGCTGCGCCTGAAGACGCCGCTGCTGGGCGTGAACAACCGCAACCTGCGCACCTTCGAGGTCTCGCTCGACAACACGCTGGAACTGCTGCCGCGCATCCCGTCCGACCGGCTGGTGGTGACCGAATCCGGCATCCTCGGCCCGGCCGACGTGCAGCGCATGCGCGATGCCAATGTGCACGCCTTCCTGGTCGGCGAAGCGTTCATGCGCGCGCCCGATCCGGGCGTCGAGCTGGCACGCCTGTTCGCCTGAATGTTCGCCTGAACGTTMGCCCGGGCATTCGCCCKACCCGCGCCCGTCCGCGGCTCCCACCGGAATCCTCGATCAAGATGGCCCAGGAAATCGAACTCAAGCTGGCAGTGCCGGACGGCGCCATGCCCGCGCTGGCGGCATGGCTGGACGCGCACGGCGAGGCCCGCGGCGAGCACACGCTGCTCAACGTCTACCTCGACACCCCCGCGCGCGACCTGGCCCGCGCCCGTGCCGCGCTGCGGCTGCGGCGCCGCGGCGAGCAATGGCTGCAAACCCTGAAGACGGCGGGCAAGAGCGAGGCCGGCCTGGCCGCCCGTCATGAATGGGAAACCAAGGTCGCCGCCGAGGCCATCGAACTCGACGCCTTCCCGCCCGAGGCCCGCGCGTTGCTGGCGCCGCTGGCAGCCACGCTGGGCCCGGTGTTCCGCACCGATTTCACGCGGCGTACCTGGCTGGTCGAGCAGGACGGCGCGCGCATCGAAGCCGCGCTGGACGTGGGCGAGATCACGGCGCCGGGCACGACTGCGCGCGACACCATCCACGAACTCGAGCTGGAATGGCTGCCAGGCGAGGCAGACCAGTCGCCCACGCAGGCCGTGGCCGAAGCCGCGCTGCGCGCGCTGGCGAGGCGCCTGCAGAACGTGGCGCCGCTCACGGCATCCGACCAGAGCAAGGCCGCGCGTGGCTACCGGCTTGCCGGTGTCGCCGGAGCCTGACGCGCCGGCGTGCCGCACCCGGGGTGCACCCTGCGCCCCACCAACCCCTATCCTCCGCAAAGCACCCGCATGAGCAAACCAATGAGCGCACAGGCCGACCTGTTCGCCCCGGCCGCCGCCAGGGCGCCATCGGCCCCGGCCAGCCTGGCCGCCCAGGCGGCGGCGCTGCCCTCCGCCTGGCGTGAACTGCTGGCGCCGTGCATGCACGGYGCCGGCTGGCAGGAACTCGCCGCCTTTGTCGACGGCGAGCGCGATGCCGGCAAGCCGGTCTTCCCGCACGACGTTTTCCACGCCCTGCATCTCACCCCGCCCGGGACGGTCAAGGTGGTGATCCTGGGCCAGGACCCGTATCACGGCACCGGCACCGTCGGCGGCAGCGAGATCCCGCAGGCGCACGGCCTGGCCTTCTCGGTGCCGGACGGGGTGCGCGTGCCGCCGAGCCTGCGCAATATCTTCAAGGAGATCGCCGCCGAATACGGCGACGGCGTACCCGCGCCCGCCTCCGGCAACCTCGAAGGCTGGGCGCGCCAGGGCGTGCTGCTGCTCAACACGGTGCTGACGGTGGAACAGGGCCAGGCCGCCAGCCACGCCAAGCGCGGCTGGGAAGCCGTGACCGACTGCCTGATCCAGGCACTGTCCGCCGCCCGCCCGAACCTGGTGTTCCTGTTGTGGGGCAGCCACGCGCAGGCCAAGAAGCCGCTGCTGGCCGGCGCGCATTGCGTGCTGGAAGCGCCGCACCCGTCGCCGCTGTCCGCCCACCGCGGCTTCCTTGGCTGCGGCCATTTCAAGCTGGCCAATGCATGGCTGGAGAAGCACGGCGTGGCGCCGGTGGACTGGCGCGCGAGCTGAGCCGCCAGGCCCCGGCCCCTGGACCCTAGGCCGTCGGACGGAAGTCGAAACTGTCGAACTCGCCCTCCCCGGCCTGTACCTCCAGCCCGCTGACCTGCGCGGCGGGCGGCCCGCGCCGCATCCATTCGCGCAGCGCCGCCAGCTGTTCGGGCGGGCCGTAGGCCATCACCTCCACCGAACCGTCGTGCCGGTTGCGCACCCATCCGCCCAGGCCCAGCGCGCGGGCCTGGTCCTCGCAGGCGGCGCGGTAACCCACGCCCTGCACCCTCCCCGTGACAACGATGCGCCAGGCTACCGGCCGATGCGCCCACTGGGGTCCCGTGTGCTGTTCCATCTGGCGATCCATCTGGTCCCTCCTCGCCGTTGCTTGAAACGGCTGCAAAACACAATACAGGTAAACTAGGCGGCCACCCCGAGCGTTACCAGTATGGGCATGCCACCCGGGGTAACGCCGACAGCGCCGCGCCGGYGCCCTGCCGGGGCMTCCGGGTTCCGTGCACAACCCGCCCGCGGCCACGCAGCGCCGCACGCCCCGCGCGCCGGTCTTTCCGGGCCAGCCGGGCCATCCGATCCCGCCGGCAACCGCGGCCACCGAACTTCAGCCAACAAGATGCAGCAAGCCGAACACGACCAKGCCAGCTCGATCAACTCTCCTGGCTACGTCAGCCAGTTGCTGACCGCGCCACCGAACCGCTTCGACCTGGCGCTGCTGCCCATCATCCTGGCGGTGATCGTGCTGGTGGCCTTCGCCGCGCGGGGGATGGACGTGCCCTACCGCCCCGGCGAGCCGCTGGAAGTGCACCTGGACATCGCCTACCTGCCGTACTACCTGCTGCGCACCAGCATCCGCATGCTGCTGGCGCTGGCCGCCTCGCTGCTGTTCTCGTTCGCCTTCGCGGCGCTGGCTTCCAAGAACCGCACCGCCGAGAAGGTCATGGTGCCGGCGCTGGACATCCTGCAGTCGATCCCGGTGCTGGGCTTCCTGTCGATCACCGTGACAGGCTTTATCGCGCTGTTCCCGGGCAGCCTGGTCGGGGTGGAATGCGCGGCGATCTTCGCCATCTTCACCTCGCAGGCGTGGAACATGGCATTCAGCCTGTACCAGTCGATCCGCACCATCCCCAGCGACCTGGTCGAGGCCGCGGCCATGTTCCGGCTTTCCGCATGGCAGAAATTCTGGCGCCTCGAAGTGCCGTTCGCCATGCCGGGGCTGCTGTGGAACATGATGATGTCGATGTCCGGCGGCTGGTTCTTCGTGGTGGCCTCCGAAGCCATCTCGGTGTCTGGCAACGATATCAAGCTGCCAGGCATCGGCTCCTATATCTCGCTGGCCATCCAGCAGCAGAACCTGGCGGCCATCGGCTGGGCCATCCTGGCGATGCTGGTCGGCATCGTCCTGTACGACCAGTTGCTGTTCCGCCCGCTCATCGCCTGGGCCGACCGCTTCCGCTTCGAGACCATGGCGCAGGAAAACGAGCCGCAATCGTGGCTGCTMAACCTGCTGCGCCGCTCGGAATGGGTCAGCCTGCTGCTGGGCCGCACCGCCGCGCTGGCCGAGCGCACGCTGGCCTGGGGTTCCGCGCGCAAGGCAACCGCATCGCAGAACGGCGACAGCCGGCGCACGCTGTGGTTCGAGCGCGCCAGCACCATCGTCATTACGCTGATCGCGGTGGCGGCGCTGTACCGCGTGATGCACTTCGTGCGCACCGAGGTGGGCTGGAGCGAGGTCGGCCACGTGCTGTGGCTGGGCACGCTGACCATGGTGCGGGTGATCGTGCTGATCTCGCTGGCGGCGGTGATCTGGGTGCCGATCGGCATCCGCATCGGCCTGAACCCGAAAGTGGCGCGCATCGCCCAGCCGGTGGCGCAGTTCCTGGCGGCCTTCCCGGCCAACCTGATGTTCCCGCTGGTGGTGATGCTGATCGTGCGCTTCGGCCTGAACCCGGAAATCTGGCTCAGCCCGCTGATGATCTTCGGCACGCAGTGGTACATCCTGTTCAATGTGATCGCCGGCGCCTCCGGCATCCCCACCGAACTGAAGCTGGCCGCGCGCAACTTCGGCCTGCGCGGCTGGCTGATGTGGAAGCGCTTCCTGGTGCCGGCGGTGTTCCCCAGCCTGCTGACCGGCCTGGTGACCGCGGCCGGTGGCTCGTGGAACGCCAGCATCGTGTCCGAATACGTGACCTGGGGCGACCGCACGCTGGTCGCCACGGGCCTGGGCAGCTATATCGCGGAGATGACCGCCAAGGGCGACTTCCCCCGCATCGCGCTGGGCATCGGCGTGATGGCGGTGTTCGTGGTGGGCTTCAACCGCCTGCTGTGGAACCGCCTCTACCTGCTAGCGCAGGAACGCACCCGTCTCTGATTTTCAGCATCCGTACCGGAATTCCATCATGGCAAGCTCTCCCGCAACCACAGCCGCAACCGTAGCCGAACCCGTGGTCGAACTGCGCGGCGTCTCCAAGATGTTCCGCACCGCGGACCGCACCGACCGCGCCGTGCTTGAAGGCGTGGACCTCACCCTGAAGCGCGGCGAGATCGTCGCCATGCTGGGCAAGTCCGGTTCGGGCAAGTCCACCCTGCTGCGCATCATGGCCGGGCTGGTGCGCGCCGACCACKGCGAGKTGCAGTTCCGCGGCCASCCGCTGCGCGGCACCGCCGAGGGCATCGCCATGGTGTTCCAGTCGTTCGCGCTGTTCCCGTGGCTGACCGTGCAGCAGAACGTGGAGCTCGGGCTCGAAGCGCAGGGCGTGCAGAAGGAAGCGCGCGCACGGCGCGCCGAGGCGGCGATCGACATGATCGGCCTGTCCGGCTTCAACAGCGCGCTGCCGCGCGAGCTCTCCGGCGGCATGCGCCAGCGCGTGGGCATTGCGCGCGCGCTGGTGACCGAGCCCGACCTGCTGCTGATGGACGAGGCTTTTTCCGCGCTCGACGTGCTCACCGGCGAGACGCTGCGCGACGAAATGCTCGACCTGTGGGAAGACGGCCGCACCAATATCAAGTGCATCCTGATCGTCTCGCACAATATCGAGGAGGCAGTCATGATGGCMGACCGMATCGTGATCCTGTCGAGCGACCCGGGCCGTATCCGCGCCGAGGTGAAAATACCCTTCCCGCGTCCGCGCAACCGCGATTCGGCGCAAGTGCGCGGGCTGATCGACGAGGTCTATACGCTGATGACCTCGCCCGCCGCGCTGGGGCCGCGCGTCACCGCGCTGGCGKCCGCCAGCAATATCGGCTACCGCCTGCCGGACGCCGACATCAGCCAGATGGAAGCCATCCTCGACCTGCTGTGCGAGGCGCCCTTCCACGGCCGCGCCGACCTGCCGCACCTGGCCGAGGAAGCCGGCCTCACCGACGACGACCTGCTGCCCGCCTGCGAGGCGCTGCATCTGCTGCAGCTGGCCACCATCGAGCGCGGCGACATCAGCGCCACCGGCCTGGGCCGCGTCTATTACGAGACCGAGCCGCCCGAGCGCAAGGTGCTGTTCGGCAAGCAGTTGCTGCTGCACGTGGCCCTGGCCGCGCATATCCGCCGCGAGCTCGAGCAATCGGAGGACGGCGAGATCCGCGAGGAACATGTGCTGCGCGAGCTCGAGGACTTCCTMAAGCCGGAAGAAGCCGAGCGCGTGCTGACCGCCGCCATCGAATGGGGCCGCTATGGCGAGGTGTACGAGTACAGCTACAACAGCGGCATGCTGACGCTGCCGCGCGAGGAGCATCCGGCCGGCGGCACAAGTACCCAGCCCTGAGCGGCCGCACGCGACGCTAGCGCTGGCGCATGGCGCGCCCGATGGCGCCGGTGCGCAGCGCGATCTTGGCGGCGTCCTCGCGCAGCGCGCGCAGGCGGCGCTCCAGGATGGCGTTGGCTGCGCGGCCCGTGGAACTGGCCGTGCTGGCGGTGCCGCCCGGCTCGCGGGTGGYGCTGCTGGCGCGGGACAGCTCGCCCGAGGCGGCGGCCTGCGCCAGCACGTCGGCGCGGCGGCGATCGGCGGAATCGGCCAGGCGGGCCCGGCGCTCGCTGGCCTCGTCTGCGGTGGAGGTGGCCTCGAGCGCAGCATTGAGCGCGGCCGCCGCCAGCGGGGCCGCGCGGGCAGGCCCGGCCTCGACACCGGATTGCGGCGCGGCATGCGCCACGGCGGTTGCCGGCTCCCCCGCCGCCCGCACGAACCCCGCCCCCCGGCCGCCCGCGCGGTCATCTTCCACCAGCCGCTCGCTTGCCAGCGCCAGGCTGTTGGTGGCGGCGTCGGTCGCCTGGCGGATGGCGCCTTCGGCGGCCGGCAGGTCAAGCTCGCCGTAGTGCTCCCGCACCTGGATACGCATCGCCGCCACATGCGCGGCCACCAGGTAGTTCTGCACGATAAAGCGGTTCAGGTTGTCCACCGCGCGGTGCCGGCTCTTGGGCTCGTCCAGCATGCGCTGGAACGAGCCGATCAGTGCCGACAGGCTGTCCATGAACTGCTTGCGCTGCACGCGGTAGGCAAAGTCGTCCTTGGCCACGCGCAGCAGCAGGTCGCGCGTGGCGGCGATATAGCGGCGGTTGGACTGCAGCACGTTCTCTACCAGCGCGGGCAGCGCGCGGTACTCCCAGCTCGGCAGCACGAAGCTGAACACCGAGGCGATCACCCCGCCGATCACCGTGTCGATCAGCCGCTCCCCCGCCACCGTGGCGCTGCCCGGCATCAGCAGGTTGATCTGGATGAGCACCTGCACGCAGGCGGCKATGGCCGTGTAGCGGTACTTGATGGTGGAGAACGCCGTGCTCGCCACCAGCGCCAGGAACAGCACGCCCAGCAGCACCAGCGGCTGGTGCACCACCCGCAGCACGGCCACCGAGATCACGCAGCCGATCAGCGTGCCGATCAGGCGGTCGTTGTAGCGTTGCTTGGTCATGCTGAAGTTGGGCTTCAGGATGACGATGATGGTCAGCAGGATCCAGTAGCTGTGCGAGACATAAGGCAGGTGGTCGGCGATCCACAGCMCTGCCCACACCGCCATCGTGATGCGCAGCGCAAAGCGGAAGGCCGGGGACTTCCAGTTGAGGTTGTCGCGCAGCACCTTCAGCTCATAGCGCTGGCGCGTGAGGAACGGCGTCATGTCCGGGCCCGGCAGCACCTTGGAAGGCTCCACCGGCGTGCGTGACGCCTCGTGCAGCTGCCCCACCAGCGCGATGGCGCCCTTGATCATGTCCAGCGTCTCGACCACCGCTGTCATCGCCGCGGGATTGATGTGGTGATGGCGCAGCTGCGCGATCTCGTCCTGGACCGCGCGCAGCTCCTGCCGGTAATCCACCTCGGCATAGGAGTAGCGCCCGCGCGTGATGTCGTAGGCGATCGACTCCACGTCCTCGCACATCAGCTGCACCAGCCGGCGCAGGTGGTCCAGCACCGGCGTGGCGGCAAAGGTCTGGCGCAGCAGCGGGTAGTCGTTGTTGGTGGAGAGGATGTACTCGTAGAGGTCCAGCATGCGCATGTGGACCTGCACCAGCAGCCCGTCATGCGTGGTGCGGTTGCCGCGCAGCACGAGGTCGCGCGCGGCCTGCTGGCGCTCGGCCACCACGATCTGCTGGCGCACMAGCTGGTTGAACTGCGCTTCGTAGTCGTTGCCGGCGTCGTAGAAGCCGGCCTTGATGTCGAGGTAGCCCGCCATCTCGTACAGCGCTTCGGCCAGGATCTGCTGCTTGGTACGCCGCTGCGTGGCCCAGCTCACCACCATGGCGTAGGCCATGTAGGCCACCGCGCCCACGCCGAACAGCAGCGCATGCTCCAGCGCGCGCCGCACCACGAAGTCCTCGTTGATGGTGAGCGTCATGACGAACAAGGCCGAGAACTGCAGCGGCAAGGTCTTGTTGCCGTACACCGTCATCATGCCGGCCATGAACGTCACCAGCACCAGCACCACCGGCATCACGCGCGGGAACGGCGTGGCCATGGCCACCGCCAGCGTGACTGCCGTGCACAGCAGCACGCTGGCCAGCATCTCGTTGAACTTGTGGTTGAACGGGCTGGGCAGGTCCATCAGGCTGGTGCACAGCGCGCCCATCGACACCACCATGGCAGTGGGCAGGTCCGCGAACTGCATGGCGATCAGCGTGGCGCCGATCACCCCCGTGGCCGAGCGCAGGCCACGGTACACATAGTGCGAGTAGATAAAGGTGCGGGCGTCGTGCGCGTATTGCATGTGGCGGCTCGGGGGCTGGGCCTTGTCGGCGGAATGTCTGCCTGCCGGCCTACTGGCCGAGCCAGCGCGCCCGCATGGCCTGGCGGCCACCCTCGGCCGTCACGGTGTACTGCAGCGCCGGCTCGCGCGCGAAGGTCACCGGCAGCACATGCAGCTCGTCGCGGCGGAATACATGACATTCGGCGCTGTCGCCGGCGCGGTAGCGCGCCAGCAACTTGTCCAGCTGCCCGGGCGCCGCGCGCAGGCCGTCCACCGCGGCCAGCAGGTCGCCCGCCGACAGCCCGGCCGCCTGGCCGGCGCCGCCGTCGAGCACCTGCGTGATACGCACCCAGCCGTCCTCGCTCTTGGTCTTGATGCCGAGCGCGGCATTGCGCTCCGGCTTGGTGGGCACCGCCTTGATGCCGAACGGCTTGAACAGCGCCGCCAGCTGCAGCTCGCCCGTGCCTTCGGTCAGCGCGCGCAGCAACGAGCCCAGGCGCAGGCCGCTGACCTCGTCGACCAGGGCATGAACTTCGGCCTCGGTCACGCCGCGCTGCTGCGCGCCCGGCGCATAGAAGCCGCTGCMGTAGCGCTGCCACAGCGCACGCATGATGTCGTCGAGCGAGCGGCGGTTGCGGGTCTTGGCGCGGATGGTGAGATCGAGGGCCAGCGCCACCAGGGAACCCTTGGTGTAGTAACTGACGATGGCGTTTGGCGCGTTCTCGTCCTGGCGGTAGTACTTGGTCCAGGCGTCGAAGGAGCTGTCGGCCACGCTCTGCTTGGTGCGGCCGTTGCCGCGCAACACGCCGTTCCAGGTCTTGGCCAGCAGCTCGACGTACTGCGCCTCGGTGATGGCGCCGCTGCGCACCAGCATCAGGTCGTCGTAGTAGCTGGTGAAGCCCTCGAACAGCCACAGCAGCGGCGTGTGCGTTTCCTCGCGCAGCCGGTACGGCACGAAGGCCGCCGGCTTGATGCGCTTGACGTTCCAGGTATGGAAATACTCGTGGCTGCACAGGCCGAGGAAGGTGCGATAGCCCTCGGTGGCCTCTGCCTTGCCGATTGCCGGCAGGTCGGCGCGCGCGCACATCAGTGCGGTGCTGGCGCGGTGCTCCAGGCCACCGTAGCCATCCGTGGTGACCATCGTCATGAAGACGTAGCGGCGGTTGCTGTCGAGGAACGGCGCGCGCTCGGTCTTGGGCTCGAACAGGCGGATCTGCGCTTCGCAGATCCGCTTGAGGTCGCGGCACACGCGCTCCAGGTCCAGCTGCGGCACGCGGCCGGTGAAGACCACGTCGTGCTGGGCGCCACAGGCGCGGAAGCTGCCCAGCGTGAAGGTGCCCATCTCGACCGGGTGGTCGACCAGCTCGTCGTAGTCGGCCACCTGGTAGCGGCCGAAGCCGTAGCGCCTGGCGCCGCCGCGGCCCGGGGCCTCGCGCATGGCGGTGGCAACGCGCCAGCCGGCATACGCCTCGCCCGCGGGCGGCAGGATGTCCACCGTGCAGGGCTGATGTTCCTGCCCTTCGGCGCAGAGGAAGACCGAGCTGCCGTTGAAGAAGCCGTGCGTGGCGTCCAGGTGCGCGGCGCGCACCGACAAGTCCCAGGCATAGACCTCGTAGCTCAGCGTCAGCGGCCCGCTTGCGGGCGCCGCCTGCCAGCTCTGCTTGTCCAGCTTGGTCAGCGCGACCTGCTTGCCGGCGGCATCGGCGCGGATGCGCACGATATTGCGGGCGAAGTCGCGGATCATGTAGCTGCCGGGAATCCACGCAGGCAGGTAGAACTGCTGGCCGGCGGGATCGGGGGCGTCCACCGTGACGGTGACGGCGAACAGGTGCGCTTCGGGTTGAAGCGGGGCGATGGCGTAGTGGATCGGCTTCATGAGCGTGATTGTAGCGCCATGCCCGCGCGATCCTCCGGAGCCGCCCGTGCCCGGCGCGGCTCCGGACGCTGATGTTCAGGCGTTCACGTTGACCACCACGCGCCCGCGCATGCMGCCCTCGACGATCTTGCGCCCGGCTTCGATGGCCCCGGACAAGCCGATCTCGGTCGTGATGGCGCGCAGGCGGTCCGGCGCCAGGTCGGTCGCCAGCCGTTGCCAGGCCTCCTCGCGCCGGGCCATCGGCGCCATCACGCTGTCGATCCCGTACAGCGTGATGCCGCGCAGGATGAAGGGTGCCACCGAGGCCGGGAAATCCAGCCCCTGTGCCAGCCCGCAGCATGTCACCGCGCCGCCGTAGCGCACCTGCGCGCAGGCATTGACCAGCGTGTGCGAACCTACCGAGTCCACCACCGCGGCCCAGCGTTCCTTCTGCATCGGCTTGTTCGGCTTGCCCAGTTCGGTCCGGTCGATCACCTCCGACGCACCCAGCGCCTTGAGGAAATCGGCCTCGGCGGTCTTGCCGGTGGACGCCGCCACGCGGTAGCCCAGCCTGGACAGCAGCGCGATCGCCACCGTGCCCACGCCGCCCGAGGCGCCGGTCACCAGCACCTCGCCGTCGCCCGGCTTCACGCCGGCGCGCTCCAGCGCCAGCACCGACAGCATGGCGGTGTAGCCGGCCGTGCCGATCGCCATGGCCTGCTGCGCGTTGAACGCGTCGGGCAGCCTGACCAGCCAGTCGCCCTTGAGCCGTGCGCGCTGCGCCAGGCAACCCCAGTGCGTCTCGCCCACGCCAAAGCCGTTGAGCACCACGCGGTCGCCGGCCTTCCAGCGCGGATGCGCGGACTCCAGCACCGTGCCGGCCCCGTCGATGCCCGCCACCATCGGCCATTTGCGCACCACCGGCGCGCGGCCCGTGATGGCCAGGCCATCCTTGTAGTTGATGGTGGAATAGTCGACCGCGACCAGCACGTCGCCGTCGGCCGGCAGTGCGGATTCTTCGAGCGCGGTAACGGCGGCCTGGGTGGCGCCGTCGGCCTGGGTCAGCAGCAATGCCTGGAACGTCATGATGTCTCCCTCCGGATATGCGGATGTCGAAAGTCTGATGAACGAGGCGCCGGCCGGTCCGGCACGCACGGCGCCGGAAAGGCCGCCGGCGCGGAGCTTACTTCTTGAGGCTGGCGAGCTTGCGCTCGAGCGTGGCGGCGTCGGCKGCGCCGGGGATGCGGGTGCCGTCCATGAAGAACACGGCCGGGGTGCCAGTGATATTGAGGCTCTGGCCCAGGCTCAGGTTCTCGTCCACGGGGGTCTTGCAGCTGCCGTTGCCGGTCAGCGCGACGCGGTTGAGCATCCAGTCGCGCCAGGCCTTGGTGCGGTCGGTGGCGCACCAGACCTGCTTGGCCTTCACCTCCGAATCCGGCGACAGCACCGGGTAGAGGAAGGTGTAGACCGTKATGTTGTCCATCTGCTGGAAGGTCTGCTCGATGCGCTTGCAATAGCCGCAGTTCGKGTCCGAGAACACCGCCACCTGGCGGCTGCCGTCGCCCTTGCTCCACTTGATGGCGCGCGCCAGCGGCAGGTCCGACCACTTKATGCGGTTCAGGTCGGCCACGCGCTCTTCGGTCAGGTTGGTGCCGGTCTTGGTGTCGACCATCTCGCCGTTGATGACATAGCGCCCGGTGGCGTCCGTATAGACCACCTGCCCGCCGATATTGACCTCGAACAGGCCCGGCACCGGCGTCTTGGACACGCTCTTGACCTCGGCGCGCCCGCCCAGCATCTTCTGGATCGACTCCTTGATGCGATCGGTGCCGGGCTCGCCCGCCGCCATGGCGTGCAGCGCGAAGCCGGCCGCAGCCAGGCCGCMAGCGATGGTGGCGACGGTGGCCGACAGTGCGGGGCGGCGGCGCAGGAATTGCAACATGATGACTCCAGAAATTCGGTGATTCGGCGCGCAGTGTTCAGGGCTCAGCCCAGCGCACGGCCGATAAGAAAGCGTTTGAGCAGCGGTTGCCCGCCCACCGCCCGCATGCCGGCATTGCGTACCGTGTGCGCAATGCCGCCGGGCAGCGAAAACAGCCGGTGCAGGCCATCGGTGGCAGCCGTCAGCGACAACAGGTCCGTGGCGCGCGCGCGCTCGTAGCGGCGCAGCAGGCGCAGGTCGCCCTCGCCGCGGAACGATTCCCTGGCAGCCATCACGCGGCCAAGTTCCGCCACGTCGCGCAAGCCCAGGTTCATGCCCTGGCCGGCCAGCGGATGCACCACGTGGGMGGCGTCGCCCACCAGCGCCACGTGCGGCTGCACGAACTGCTCGGCCCGCTGCAGCACCAGCGGGAAACCCTGCGCCGGCGTCACGCAGCGCAGCGTGCCGAACTGGCGGCCCACGGCGCCGCTGGCTGCCTGCATTACGGTGTCGGCCAGCGCCTCAGGCGACAGGGCCAGCAACTCGGCGGCATGGCCCTCGTCGGCAGACCACACCATCGACACGCGCCGCCCCGGCAAGGGCAGCAGCGCCAGGATCTCGCCGTTGGCCGGCTCCTCGTCGGCCATCAGCTTGGGCGGCACGCCCAGGAACCACTGCCAGGCCGTGTCCTGGTGCGGATGCTCGCATTCGAAATTGGCCACCACGCCAAGCTGGCGGTAGCGACGCTTGGAAACCGGGATATGGCACTGGTCGCGCAACCACGAGCGCGCGCCGTCCGCGCCCACCACCAGCGCCGYGCGCACCTTGTCGCCACCGCCCAGCGTCAGCGTGGCGCCATCGTGATCGCGCAGGAAGGCCGCGGCGGTATCGTCGAACCAGTGCACCTGGTGCTGGAAGCGCAAGGCAGTATCGAGCACCCGCTCCACATGGCCCGACTCGATGATCCAGGCCAGCTGCKGCACCGTGGCCGCGTAGGCCGAGAAATGCAGGTCTCCGGCAGCGGCAGCATCCTCGCGCGCCGCGCTGGCATCGCCGAACACCCGCATGTCGCAGACCGGCTGCACGCGCGCCGGGTTCAGCGYCTCCCAGACGCGCAACTGCGCCAGCAAGGCCTGCGAGCTCGAAGAGAATGCGTAGATGCGGCTGTCCCACTGGTCCGCCTCCGGCGCGGGGGCCTGCGGACGCGGCGCGATCAGCGCCACCTGCATGCCCTGCTGGGCCAGCAACAACGCACAAGCCTTGCCGACGATGCCGCCGCCGACCACGGCAACCTGGAAACGGGAGGGGGATGGACGAGTCATGGGGAGATTATAGCCACCCCGGCACTTTGGCTCTGAGCGCCACGTGCGGCGGCCAACGCCGCGGGGCAAGCGGCGTAGCACCCCGGTTGACKGCGCCTCAGGCACGGCCCGGCGACGCCCATCCGCTAGAATAGGGGTTTTGCTATTTCAAGCCTTCTACCATGAGCCTCAAATGCGGCATCGTCGGCCTGCCCAACGTCGGCAAGTCCACGCTGTTCAATGCCCTGACCAAGGCCGGCATCGCCGCCGAAAACTATCCGTTCTGCACCATCGAGCCCAATGTGGGCGTGGTGGAAGTGCCGGATTCGAGGCTTGCCAAGCTGGCTGAGATCGTCAAGCCCGAGCGCATCCTGCCGGCCGTGGTCGAATTCGTCGACATCGCCGGCCTGGTGGCGGGCGCCTCCAAGGGCGAAGGCCTGGGCAACCAGTTCCTGGCCAATATCMGCGAAACCGACGCCATCACCCACGTGGTGCGCTGCTTCGAAGACGAGAACGTGATCCATGTGGCCGGCAAGGTCGATCCGCTGTCGGACATCGAAGTGATCAATACCGAGCTTGCGCTGGCCGACCTCTCCACCGTCGAAAAGGCCCACGCCCGCTACATCAAGCCCGCGCGCGCCGGCGACAAGGAAGCGCTGCGCCTGGTGGCCGTGCTGGAGAAGGCCCAGGCCGTGCTCAACGAAGCCAAGGCCGTGCGCACGCTCGACCTCTCCGACGAGGAATGGGCCGCCATCAAGCCGCTCTGCCTGATCACCGCCAAGCCGACCATGTACGTGGCCAACGTGCGCGAAGACGGCTTCGAGAACAACCCGCACCTGGACGCCGTGCGCGCCCACGCCGCCAAGACCAAGTCGCCGGTGGTCGCCGTGTGCGCCGCCATCGAAGCCGAGATCGCCGACCTGGAAGACGAGGACAAGGCCGTGTTCCTGGCCGACCTCGGCATGGAAGAACCGGGCCTGGACCGCGTGATCCGCGCCGGCTTCACCCTGCTMGGCCTGCAGACCTACTTCACCGCCGGCGTGAAGGAAGTGCGCGCCTGGACCATCCACGTGGGCGACACCGCCCCGCAGGCCGCCGGCGTGATCCACACCGACTTCGAACGCGGCTTCATCCGCGCGCAGACCATCGCCTATGAGGACTTCATTGCCTTCAAGGGTGAGCAAGGCGCCAAGGAAGCCGGGAAGATGCGGGCGGAAGGGAAGGAGTATGTGGTGAAGGATGGGGATGTGATGAATTTCTTGTTTAACGTCTGATCAACGTTTGAGCTGAATCGACCCGCTCCCGTCGTTCCAGACCACCTGAAAACCCCCGTCGGCCGTTGAGGCGACGGGGGTTTTTGCCATGTGACGACCCTATTCAACAGCGGTCGACGCCGATACATGGGCCAAGGGGTAAAACCATACGCCTGCGACCACGCGCAATCGGTGTAAATGACATCGGCTCATCTGCCGAGCAGCGCGCTCCTGACTGCGTTTGGCGCGTGCTGCCATGGCAGAAGTATTCGGTCGCATGGCAGACGTTTCACCGTAAAAACCAGCCTTTTCCTACATCCAGGCTGAGTTGGCTGGACCAACATTCCAAATAAGCTTTGTTCAAAGGAAGTCCGGCTCTTTGTGTCGGCATGCCTGAGCGTTCGCGTGCGGGCGCTCCGATCCCATGGGGCAGGCTGCTTGGCTTCGACCCGTCGAACGCGGCGTGATGCAGCGGCATTGCCCGGCGTCCCCAAAAAAGGGGGTCAACGATGCCAGGTCAGTCCGACCTGAGATTCTCCTTGCAGCACACGGCCGGCGACTTCTTCTTCCCGTCTCGGGCGATTMGCAAGCGCACGGAGTGACCATGCCCTCGTTCAAATTCCCCTTCAAAGACAAGGCCGGCAAGGAGGTGCGCGACGCCGCGCTCTACTACACGGCGCTCAGCCTGGCCGACAACGGCTTCTATCCGCTGGGCCCCTCCGGCGTGCATTGCGGCATTCACTACGTCCAGGCGATGGCCAACACGCT